>NZ_WTKZ01000004.1:0-5795 GCF_011378805.1 Pseudoalteromonas sp. Z9A6 | reverse complement strand
CCTATATTCCTATATTCCTATATTCCTATATTCCTATATTCCTATATTCAGGTTGACTTCAAAATACCCATTGTAAACTCATACTGTTTTTCTTTAGCCATGTTGATGATGCTTTATAATTAGGAAAAAAATGCTCAACGTGTTGCCAAAAAGCTTTGCTGTGGTTTAAGTGACGTAAATGCGCTAACTCGTGGACAATCACATAATCAATAGCATGATAAGGCGCTCCGATTAAATGCAAATTAAATGTTAGCTCTCGCTTACTATTACAACTTCCCCACTTTCGCTTATAAATAGCTATTTTTAGACTCGTAGGTAATTCTTCACCCATTTGTGCGCAGAAGTACGCTAAACGCATTTCTATATATGCAGTTAGTTGCTCTTTTAAATATTCTTCAAGAAGTTGCTGATATTTTTGCGAAGTATTTTTAACGCGCGAAGAGTGCGTAATAAGCAAACGGTCGTTACTGTTTATTACTTCGGACTTAGTACCTTGCTTAAACTCTATGTTTTCAATGCTATCAAATATTAAAATTTGTTTGTCTTTGAGCGGGTTCTGTCTGCTATCAGCAATATTGTGCTGTTTAGTTAATTGAGCATTTACCCACACCTGCTTATCAAAAAGCCATTCTTGAATGTGTTTATTACTAACAAACTGAGGGGCATATACAGTCACCTTTTTGTTATGTACTTTAATGGCAACCGTTTTACGTTTTATACTTTTCTTTAACTGATATTCAAACACTTTCATACTCATTAATGATATTGCTACGAGAAAATTCACCAGCAACTAATAAAACCAAATAAGGTGTAATTTTCGCTTAGTTAAGCCAATTCATTAGTTTTATTAAGGTTACTCGATAGAAACTTAAATATGACCATATAAATCTAACTTAGTCCTGTGACAGGCAATACATTAGAATAAAAAACACCAACTAAAAAACTAATGCCTGATAAATAAAAGAAAACTAAAAGTAATAAATTCGTTATTTTAATCACTTCATTGAATTAACAGTTTATTTATTAATTAATTAGATTAAACTTGATAAATAAAGATTATATTTTGAGCCATTATGTTATCAGCTTTTTTTATCACAGACCAAGATCCTAGCTTAATCATTAATGGCGTTTACGATCCTCTATTAGTTTCAATGTCATTGCTAATTGCTATTTTTGCAGCCTTTTTCACCATTCGGCTTATAGAGCTCGCAAAAGAAACTCAATTTCCTAGCTACCAACGTTTAGCAAATGTGACCGCTGCTACTGTTTTTTCGGCTGGTATTTGGAGTATGCACTTTATTGGTATGCTTGCCTTTTCACTGTGTACTAATATTGATTATGATCCAACAATCACTCTCCTTTCTTTTATACCAGCATTTATAGCATGTCAGTACGCTGTATCAATGCTAGTAAATAGTAAAGGGAATCTAAAAGTATTGTCGATTTGCTCCGTGTTACTAGGAGCTGGCATTGGCACTATGCATTATAGCGGCATGGCTGCAATGGATCTTGCTCCTTTACTTAGATATGATCCATTGATATTTTCGTTATCAATCATTGTTGCTATAGCCCTCTCCTTTATAGCCCTTTACAGTCGCTTTAATCTTGAGCGTTTTTTACCCTCTTTATCACCTCTTCAAAATAACTCAATTAGCGCTGTTATTTTAGGGTGTGCTGTTGCTGGTATGCACTATATGGGTATGGCCGCTACACGTTTTGTAGCTACATCGCCACTAATCTATGATGATGCTAATGCAACCGCAGGACTAACTTTTATCGCCATTGCAGTCGCCACAGCAACTATCGCGATTACAAGCGTGGTTGGTGTAATAAATGGTATGGTTCGCTATCGCATGCTACTTGAGGAGAAGTCGGCAAAAGAATCCCGTCTAAATGCTATTTTAGGTACCGCTATAGATGGCATTGTTACCATTGATCATGCTGGTATTATTTTAAGTTTTAATGAAGCCGCAAGTAAAATTTTTGGCTGGCAAGAAAACCAAGTTCAAGGCAAAAACGTAAAAATGCTAATGGACGATAACATTGCCAAGCACCACGACGAATACCTCTTAAATGCTCACAATGTTGATCTAGGTAAAATAATAGGCATAAACCGTGATGTATATGCAAAACACATGAACGGACATGTTTTTCCTATTCGCTTAGGTATAGGCGAAGTAAATCAGCCGGGCCATAACCCTTTATATGTTGGCTTTATCACCGACTTGACCGAACAACGCGCTTTGCAGCAAAGTTTAGAAGAGAAAGAACAAAAATACCGCTCTCTTATCGATAACATGCCCGGAGTCGCGTTTAGATGCAAGTTTGATGACAACTGGACTATGTTATTTATTAGTCCAAATATAATTGAGCTTACAGGGTATAACCCAAATGAGTTTACAGAGCATTGTATCGAGTTTAATGACTTGGTCTTGAAATCAGATCAAAAACAAATAGTTGATGAAGTCACTAAAGCTGTTGATGCAAAGTCTCAATATTCTATTGAATACCGAATTAGACATAGAAATGGCAAAATTTTGTGGTTGTTAGATAAAGGGAGTATCGACTTTGATGCTCAAGGCAACCCAAAGTGGATTGATGGTGTTTTAGTCGATATTACTGAACGCAAAGAATATGAAGAAAAACTTGAGCAAGCTAAATTTAAAGCTGAAGAAGCTGCTCATGCAAAGCAATCTTTTATGGCTAATATGAGCCATGAAATACGCACCCCAATGAATTCTATAATAGGTTTTAGCGATCTATTAATGGACACCCCACTTGATCAAGAACAACAAAAGCACTTGGTTACCGTAAATAATGCAGCGCGTTCATTGCTAAGATTGTTAAATGAAATTCTTGATTCTGCAAAACTAGAACGCGGTAAGCTCACCATTGAGCCAGTCCACTTTAGCTTAAAACCAGTGATAGACAGTATTATTTCTACTTTTTGGCTAGAAGCTAAAAAGAAAGATTTAGAACTTAAACTCCATATTAAAGAATCAGTAAGTTCTACGTACTACGGCGACCCAGATCGACTCAGACAAGTACTCACTAATCTAATTGGTAACGCGATTAAGTTCACCGAAGAAGGCTCTGTTACGGTCACCGTTGGCATGACACAAAATCAGCATCTGTTTTTTGAAGTGCAAGATACCGGAATTGGTATTGCAAAAGATCGTATTCAAGCTGTATTTCAACCTTTTGAACAAGCCGATGGCACTACTACTCGCCGCTTTGGTGGTACAGGCCTTGGTACAACCATAAGTAAACAACTTGTAGAGCTTATGGGCGGAACAATAAACTTAGTAAGTGAGCTAGGTAAAGGCACCTGTTTTTACTTTTCATTGCCGCTTACTTTAGGTGACGAATCTAAAATAGATTATTTTGATGGTCTACACACCCAACTGCCTGCACTTAGAGTGCTAGTAGTTGATGATATAGAGCAAAATACAGAACTACTGTCTTTGCTTCTGTCACGCGATCAGCATTCAGTTACCAAAGCGTCAAACGGACTTGAAGCGATTAAAGTATTTGAAGAGCAATACTTTGATGTCATATTAATGGATATACATATGCCATTGTGTGATGGCATACAAGCAGCACAAAAAATAAGAGCAATAGAAAACCAAAGGCAGCTTAAGTACACGCCAATTATCGCGCTCACAGCAAGCGTATTACAGCAAGATAAGCTTACGGCTAAAAAAGCAGGCATGAATGGCTTTGCCAATAAACCCGTCGATATAAATCAGCTTAACCAAGAAATAGCGCAAGTGCTGGGGCTTGGTATTGCAAAAGAAATGGTTATATCGCAAAGCGATCCTAAAGCGCAGCATATAGATTTTGAAAAAGGATTAGCACTTTGGGGTTCTAAGTGTAAGCAACTTACAGAGATTACTAAGTTTGTTAGTGATAGTGATAAGCGGTTTGAGAGATTATTTAATGATAAACTATCAAACATAAAAGATGTCGATAGCCTCATTCACACACTCAAAGGTGTTGCTGGTAACTTAGGGCTAACAACGTTAATGAAGTTATTAACCGATTTAGAGCACAAGCAAAGTGATGCTAAAGTTATTAGTCTTTTAGACGATATCAAAAACGAACTACTTATTATAACGCAACTGCTGTCATCAAATACTTGCGATGAGCCAAATAGCAAGCCTGAAGATAATAGCTCAGACACTCTATCAATAGATGAGATTAAGCAATTGTGTGAAACACTTCATCAAGATGCGCAAAACGCAGAATTAAATGATGAACTACTCGCAAAGTTGCAACGCGGCGCACCTTCTACTTTTCAAAATGAAGTTGATGATATAGCCGAAGCCTTTGATGAATTTGATTTTGATAAAGCACACGTAATACTAGAAACCTTAATTGAAAAACTAACAAACAATGAGTATTAATTAATGGATTTTACGACAGATAGGCCACGGGTATTAATTGTTGACGATGAGCCTGCAAATCTAAAAGTAATGCGCGAAGTGTTAGGTAATCAATATCGTATGTCGTTTGCTAAATCGGGTGATGCCGCACTAGCACTACTTGAAAAAGAGCTACCTAAGCTAATTTTGCTCGACATAATGATGCCAGATATGAATGGTTTTGAAGTATGTCAACGAATAAAAAACAATCCAAAAACATCACATATCCCTATTGTTTTTGTAACCGCGCTAGGCGATGAAAGCGATGAGTTTAAAGGCTTTGAGCTTGGTGCTGTAGATTATATCACCAAACCAATAAGCCCTGCTATTGTAAGAGCTAGAGTTAAAACTCACTTATCGCTAGTGCAAGCTGAACAACTAAAACAAGCACATGTTGATTTAGTACAACGCCTAGGCCGTGCTGCTGAATATAAAGATACCGACACTGGCGAACATATAGTGCGTATGAGTCAATACAGTAAAGTTTTAGCATTAGCGCTAGGTATGGATGAGCATAGTGCAGAGCTTTTACGCCAAGCCGCCCCAATGCACGATGTTGGAAAAATAGGTATCCCTGATGCTATCTTACTCAAGCCAGGAAAGTTAACTTCTGAAGAGTTTGAACATATGAAGAAACACGCCATAATTGGTGCACAAATATTAGCAAATTCTTCATCGCCATTATTACAACTTGCGCATACACTTGCAATTCAACACCACGAAAAATGGGATGGCTCAGGCTATCCTAACGGGATCAAAGGCGAAGAAATATCAGTTGAAGGTAGAATTGTTGCTATAGCTGACGTATTTGATGCACTTACCTCAAAACGCCCTTACAAAGAGGCTTGGAGTGTAGAGAAAACAGTTTTGCATATGCAAGAGCAAGCAGGAACTCATTTCGATCCCGCTCTAATCGAACTATTAGTAAAAAACTTAGACGATATTATTGCTATAAAAAATGCAAATCAAGAAAGCTAATTCTTTTTAGCACTGTGAGAGCCAAGCTCAATATTTGGGTAACAAGATTTTATATAACGATAGTCATGTGACGTAATTTCATGGCTATTGCCACTTTCGTCTTTAAAGTACATAGAAAACGTTACACCATGATCTGCTAAAACTACTTTTATATTTAAACTCTCAAGATGAATACGCCATTGAATAAATTGATCCCCTGAGGCCAAAAATGCAATCCCTTTACTGCGCCCCTCTCCTTCAAACAATGCTAAACGAGTGGTGAAACAAGCATCCTCAAGCGTTAAAGGGCCTCGCCCATGCTCATTCCAAAAGGCAAGCTCTGGCACTACGCTAAAACCTAAAACTGAATCGCCCCGTGTTTGCCAGAGACTCAATAACTTGAGAAACTGGAAC
>NZ_WTKZ01000039.1:0-39124 GCF_011378805.1 Pseudoalteromonas sp. Z9A6 | reverse complement strand
GCAAGCTCACTGACTTCGATGTGATAAATGATAGCTAATCATTTATCAACGAGAGATACAAGGCGCTCAGCTTGCTCGCGCGAAAAGCGAAGCTTTTAAAATAATTTACTTATATCGCGTTGGCGATGGCAACCAAGGGGCGGATACCGCCGACCGCCCTTGGAACCCCACGGCACCCCTCAATTTCACTTATCCTTAAACAAATAATTAATATGAACGTAAACGCGATGAACGCACATCCATGTGCAAGCATCCCTTTCCTCGAATCCATGCGAGGTAATTACTCATTAATTATGTGTTTGCAGGTGAAGTTGAAGGGGATAATTTCTTAGCATCATCATTTGATTACTCTCTCGGCTAATACTTAACTCACACGTTTGTACTTAATTACTAGTAACTTAGTCGATTATTACTTGTAGCTGTACCGTATTTAAGTAAACTAACTACTCGCAAACAGGGAGTGGTTTTAATGCAGCAAATTGGTATTTACGAGCAGTTAATTACGCAAGTAATTGAGCAAAACTTAGATCGTGATCAATTTTATGTGGGCGAGCGCCAGCTTGAAAGTGCTGAGGCGGCAACGTGGCTTTCACGCTTTTTAGGTAAACTTGTTGCTCATGCAATAAATGCCATTCCTAACTCAAACGAGCGGTTACAAGAGCAAATTAGCCTTGCTAACAACCTTGTTCTTTGGCTTAAAGATCATATAAAAGATGATGAGCTTATTAACGAAAACCTTATTGATAGCCAAGGCCGAATACTTACTGCACTGTTTAATACCCAAAACCCTATTGCTGCAAATCTTAAAGAATACTCTCACGATATATTCCCGCTAACGGGCCTTACGCAAAGCGAATTATTTAGCGGTGCTAATGCAGGTATATCGCTCGAAACCGAGCTAAAGCGCGAGATAAAATCGTCCGACACTATTTATTGGTTGGTCTCATTTATAAAATGGACAGGGCTGCGCATATTTAAAAATGAGCTGGAAGCGTTTACCAAAAGCGGCAATAAACTCAAAGTTATTACTACTTCGTACATGGGCGCAACGGATGCTAAAGCCGTTGAGTTTTTAGCAAACCTACCAAATACCGAAGTAAAGCTAAGTTATAACAATCAGCAAGAACGCCTACATGCTAAATCCTACTTATTTATGCGCAATACGGGTTTTCATACAGGGTATATTGGCTCGTCTAACTTATCGCATTCGGCGCTTACCAGCGGCCTTGAATGGAACTTAAAAATTACCGCACAAGAAATCCCACACATAATAGCCAAAACCAAAAGTACCTTTGAAACCTACTGGGAATCAAAAGACTTCGAGCTATTTACAGGCGCTGTTGAGTGTAAAGAAAAGCTCATTAATTCACTTAACGAGCAACGCGGTGTTGGGCAATCAAGCAGCCTATTTTATTTTGATATAACACCAAAAACGCATCAGCTCGCTATTTTAGAAAAGCTAAGTGCTGAGCGCAGCGTACATAAGCGTTTTAAAAACTTAGTGGTTGCCGCAACCGGCACAGGTAAAACTATAATATCGGCGTTCGACTTTAAAACCGTTTACGACAAAAACCCAAACGCACACTTTTTGTTTGTAGCCCACCGCGAAGAAATACTAAAACAAGCGCAAAGCGCTTACCGTGGTGTGCTTAAAAATAACGACTTTGGTGAGCTGTGGGTAGGTAACTACAAACCACAACGCTACAACCAATTATTTGCATCAATCCAAACGCTGAACAGCCAAATTGAATCGCTAAATTTAACTCACGATTATTACGACTACATAGTAATAGACGAAGTACATCACGTAAGCGCTGCCAGTTATCGCGCTATATTAAACCACTTTACGCCCACAATATTACTTGGCTTAACCGCAACACCAGAGCGACAAGATGGTGCAAATATACTCGATGATTTTTGTGGCGTAATAGCCGCCGAAATTCGCTTACCAGAGGCAATAAATCAACGCCATTTATGCCCATTTCAATACTTTGGACTAGATGACGACACCGACCTAAGCCAAATAACATGGCGAGGCGGCCGTTACGATATAAGCGAGCTAAGTAACCTTTATACAGGTGAAAACAACCGCGCTAACAAAATTATATCCAGCCTTGCCGATATCGTAACCAATGTTCACGCTATTAAAGCACTCGCGTTTTGCGTAAGCCAAAAACACGCTGAATTCATGGCCTCTAAATTTAACTTAGCAGGCATAAACGCCGATGTACTCACCAGCAAAAACACCAATGAGCGCGCGGCTAAGCAACAAGCACTGCGCCAAGGCGAAATACAAATACTCTGTGTAGTTGATATTTTTAACGAAGGTGTCGATATTCCAGAGGTTGATACTCTGTTATTTTTACGCCCGACTGAAAGCCTAACGCTGTTTTTGCAGCAACTAGGCCGTGGTTTGCGCCTGCCCGATAACAGCCAAAAGCAGTGCTGTACCGTACTCGACTTTGTCGGTAATGCTCGCCCAGAATATGACTTTGCGAGTAAATTCCGCGCACTCATTGGTAAAAGTAACCAGCCAATAAAAGCCGAAATCGAAAACAACTTCCCGCATTTACCACTGGGTTGCCGCATAGAGCTACAAAAGCGCACACAACAAACAATACTAAAAAATATTCAGCAAGCCATAAACACTAAACGCCGTTTACAGCAGCTTATAAATAGCTATTCGCAACACACAAATGACGCGCTAACGCTAAGTAACTTTTTACGCATAAACCCACAAGTCATACTAGAAGACATATACAAACCAAAAGACGGTAAGCTCGGCGGCTGGCATTGGTTAAAGGACGGTGAAATCCCTGCAGAGCAAGCCGATATTTACGCCGCGTATTACCGCGCAATCAACACCCAATTACTCGGCTGTGACTCGCTCAGCTACTTATGCTTTTTACGTGATTTATGTAAAAACGATTTTAGCTTTACGCCAACAGCACAAAACCAACAGTACGCACTTATGGCGCATTACAACTTTTGGGATTCCACTGGCACAAGTTTAGGCTTTAAAACGCTTGAACAAAGCTTACAAACGCTTATTCATCCAGCGTTACAGCACGAACTTGCACAAGTAATCACGCTTTTATTAAACCGCATTCACCAACAAGAAAGCGATTTAGCGTGTTTACCTAATCACGCCATAAAATTGCACAGCCGCTACACGCGCCAGCAAATACTTTCTGCATTTGGAGCGCACTCGTTTGATAAAAAATCGACAGCCCGCGAAGGCGTTTTAGAGTTTAAAAACCAAAATCTAGAGCTATTATTTGTAACGCTTAATAAGTGTGAAAAAACCTACTCACCCACCACGCTGTATCACGATTACGCAATCAGCCCCACCCTATTCCATTGGCAAACGCAAAACAGCGCTCGCCCTGAACACGGCCGTGGCCTTAGTTATATTCAGCACCAAAAAACTGGCAAAACCATCCTGTTATTTGTGCGAGAACAAGGCAAAGACGAAAACGGCAGAACTATGGGATTTGTAAACTACGGCGAGGTTAAATACCAAAGCCACAACGGCAGCCAGCCGATGAATATAACGTGGGAATTAACCAGCCCCATGCCAAGTGAAATGTGGCACGAGGCTGGGAAGTTAGCGGTTGGGTGATTAAAAATTAGAAAAGTCGTCTATGAATTATCTCCAATCTATCAACAAACACACCTTCCCCGTGATCACACCTGAAACTGAGTTAATGATGAGTAATTTACAGCATGGATGCTGTAAAAAGCGTAGCTTGGCCATGGATGGCCTACCTACGCTGGTTACGTTCACATCATTAACGTAAGTTGAAGATAAAGTGTGATCCTCGGGTGCGCCGTGGGATTCCAAAGGGCGTTCGGCGGCAGCCGCCCTTTGGTTGCCATCGCCAACGCGATATAACCTCGAATAGAGGTTTTTAAATCCTTTAAACCTACATCAAAACACCAATTTATGAGCGCGATATAAAATCGCACCTACATATTAATTACACCGAAATTTGAAAGCTTCGCTTTTCGCGTCAGCAAGCTCAACGCCTACGAGCGAACATTTAACCTTCAATTTAAACAAGCGCGATATAAAATCGCACCTACAACTATTCCACAACTACCTGTTTAAACCGCGCAAATGTTCGCATGCTTTCATCAGCAATCATTACTTCATAATCGGGGTTTTGAGCAATTAGCTCATATTGCCCATTTGGTAATTTATTAATTTTTCGCAGTAAATACTGGCCATCTCCGCCTATATCATCTCGCTCTATCGCGACAATTTGGCCGCGTAGCGATCCGGCTTTATCAGAGGTTATAAGCTCAAGTAGTAGTAAGTCGCCATCATAAATTGGGGCTTTACCGCCGTTCATAGAGTTACCCGATGCACGGGCTAAAAAATGTACGTTTGGATCAAGCTTGCCTGCACCAAAAGGTGCGTCCATTAATTCCATATCGCTTTCATCCCCTGTTTTAAAATGCCCGCAGGCAATTTTAATATTAGGGAAGTACGGCAGTTTTAATGCGTTATCTTGCGCGTTTGCTGTATCGGCAAGATCTTTAAACACTAACTGAGTTACATTGTCAGCTTCTTGCTCTGTATTTTGTTTCGTGGTTGGCGTTTTTACTTTTAGCCGCTGGTTGTATTTGGCTAAGGTGTATTCAACCAGCTCTAACACGGCGCTGTTTAGTAATTCGCATTTTTCTGCGGGTACGTCAAACGTGGCTTTTACGGTGTTGTTTTGTAAGGTAAACCATTGTGTGCCGTCTTTATTTTTATTGGTGTAGGCTTTAATTGGATTTTTACGCCAGTAGCTTTGCCATGTTTGCGAATCGGCAGCTGCTTGCTGTTCTTTAATAGGTAAATCGTGTTGCTTTAAATTCGGATGGCGCGCGAGTACCTTTGCACTCATTACAGCAAGTTCTGCAACTGTTGGGGGGTTAGCAAAGCCATTCAAAGCAACATACGCTTCAAGCAAAATAGCTTTAAAGCATTTGGTCATACTGGTTGTTTGTATGCCTTTATGTAAAAAGTCGTAAAACGGTGCTAATTGCTTGGCACTTTGCTGTGCTTCGTCATCAATATTTTGTGTTTTAGCAATTAGATCAAACCAACTAGTGTAGTTGCTGTTTACCTTTTTTATATCGCCGTAGTGGTAGTAAAACTCGCTTAATGTAGGTAAATGCCCTAGTTGCTCGGCAAGTTGTGTTATATCTTCTAACGCTGTGGTGCGCTGTATATTGGCTAGCTGCTGCCAAAAGTTGGTAACTTTTAAGTCAATATTTATAAAGCAGCCATCAGCAAGGTTTGGTTTTTTAAGCTTTTTAACTACACCAGTTGGCGTGGTTTCATGAAGTAGCGCATAAGGTTTATTTAAAAAGCTGTGGTGGTTACCAATAAAATCGAGCACCACTAAATGTGTTTTACCTTCAAGAGTTCGTAAACCCCGCCCTAACTGCTGTAAAAAGAGTATTTTAGAGTCGCTTGGGCGCAGCATTAATATGGTATCAATGCTTGGTAAATCAGTCCCCTCGTTAAACAAATCAACGGTAAATAATACTTCAACTTGACGCTGTTCTAATTGTTTTAGTGCATCATTACGGCGTACTTTTGACTGGCTATGTACAGATAGCGCTTTTACACCCGCGTTATTAAATGCAGCCGCCATATAATCAGCATGTTTAGTAGATATACAAAAACCTAATGTGCGCTGCTGTTTGTATTGCTGCCACTGTAAAAGTGCGTGGTCTGCCCGTTTTTGGGTTGCAAATTTGTTTTCAAGTGCTGTTGGATCAAATCGGCCATTACGCCACGGAATAGCTTGGTAGTTTACGTTTTCATCCCAAATACCGTAGTAATGAAATGGCACTAACGTTTTTTGGTCTATCCCCTGCGTTAAGTTACGCTCAAATACTAGGTTGTTGTCGCATAACCCTAAAATATCAGCTTGGTCGGTACGCTCTGGTGTAGCTGTTAAACCCAGTAAAAACTTGGGTTCAAAGTAGTTTAAAAGCTGGCGATATACGCGCGCACTTGCATGATGAAATTCGTCAACAATAATGTAATCAAATGCTGTTGGTGCAAACTGCTTTAAGTGATTACTTCGGCCAATGGTTTGAATAGAGGCAAACAAACACTCAGCGTTTTTGTCTCGCTGTTTACCGTTATAAAACCCAGTAGATAAAGTAAGTAATTCAGAAAAAGTACGCTGTGCTTGCAAAAGTATTTCTTCACGATGCGCTACAAATAAAACACGTTTTGCTTTGAATTGTTTTACATCAAATGCACTTAACCATGTTTTACCCATACCCGTTGCTAAAACCACTAAGCCACGCTTAAAGCCCTCAGTACGCGTTTGCGCTAAGGCATTAAGCGCTTCAATTTGAGCTGGCCTTGGTGTTTTAGCTTCATTCTTTTCAATAACTTGCTCAGCTGTATCAGCGTGGTTTACCGATACAAACTGCTGTGTTTTACGCCGAGTAATGTAGCTATTTATCCATTCATGGCTTAAATGGGTAACAAATTCGTGATTAAAAATATTTTCAAAAGCTGTGCGAATACTTAAAAACTGCTTTGCTGCTTGGCTTGTTTTTGGTTGTGTATAATCGTGTCTAAAATTCCACTCATGCCCTTTGGTTAATGCGCTGGCACTAATATTACTTGAGCCAATAAAGGCACAGCCATCAGTAATCTCTTTTTGGTCGTTTGTTTTTATAAAAATATACGACTTCATATGAAAACTTTGATTACTGTGCGTTTGGTAAATACGCACATCGGCTCCACGATCTACTAATGCCATAAGTTCTCTCAACGCATTAGGGTGAGTAATATCAAGGTAGTCTGAGGTAAGTAGTTTGAGTGTTGCGCCGCTTTGTAAAGCTTCGCTTAGGGGATCGAACAACAGTTCTAAGCCACTTGGCTGAATAAATGAAACTGTAATTTCAATCTCAGTGGCATTGTTTATGGCATGTACAAGGTTGGGTAATAACGGATCATTATCACCCGTAATAAGCTGTCGGTTATTACTTTGCAGGTGTTGATGTTCGCTAAAACTATTCACTTATAATTTCGCTTTGCTATGTGTTAACAAGGCATTTAACCATACTTCGCTTTCGCGCCCTGGGCGCTGATCAACACTTTGCCAGTGTTTCATTATGCTCAATTGCGTGTGCTGATTGATTAAATCACTTAATAATTGCTCGGTTAAATCGGTAAATTCACGACCATTATGCACACGCTCTGTATCGCCATATTTGAACGACACATACAAAACGCCATTCGGTTTAAGCGCATTTTGTAGGTTTAAAAACACCTGCGGTAACTCAGCTTTTGGAACGTGTAATAAACTGGCGCAGCACCAAATGGCATCGTATTTATTAACACAATCTAGCTGCTGGAAGGTTTTAACGTCGACGGGTTGCTGTAAGTAACTGCTTGCTATTGCGGCAAGTTCTGGGCTTGCATCAAACGCGCTAACAGTAAAACCCTGTTGTTTAAAGTAAGCAGCATCGCGGGCACTGCCGCACCCGGCATCTAAAATATGGCCGTGTTCGGTAACGTGTGGCAAAAACTCAGCATACAGCACTGACATATCAACATTTAAGGTTGAATCACTAAAGCTTTGTGCGTTTTGATTGTAGTAACTAAGTGTGGAGTTTGACACGAGACACACCGCTCCTTGGCTTATCTGTTAATAACTAACGTATTATTAAGTTAGTATTCATTTAAAACAATTTACCTGATTGGTAAAAATAAATATAGGCTTATTAGTTATATAACCAATAAAAACTACGCCGTTATCATTAATACGCGCCTGCTTTTACAATTATGTAAATTTAGCCTTAACTTTTAAACAATTAAGTACAAGCTTTTGTTATTACTAAATTTAAAAAAATACACAACACGTTTAAATTAATCCGAGTGCATAATCGTGCCTACACATTAAAAGCTGCGTTTTTCGCGTCAGCAAGTTCAAGTCAAACCAAGCTCGGTGTTTAGGTTATGCGTAGGCGGGGCTTTATGCCGCGCTGGTTAAAATTAAAAAATTGCGCGAGGTAAACTCTCGCCTTCATCCATAAACACTAACATTGAGTAATTTTCACCTAAAACCTGCCCTGTGCTTTTGTGCCTAGAAACAAACTTGCAAAAAACAAAATACCGCTAAGCTAATCATTAAGTGGTTAATGATTTAATTGGTAGTCATTAATGAGATCGGAACAAGCTTTAAAAATGGCGCAGCGATTAGGGGATTTAATACGCCAGCACCGCACTTTGCATTACACGCAAAGCACCTTTGCAAAAATGATTGGTGTGTCGCGCTCTACTGTGCAAAAACTTGAGCAAGGCGAGACAGTTAAAAGCGATATTTTATTTGAAGCTTTAGTCGTGCTGCAATTACAAGGCTCGCTCATGGATGAAGTTAATGAATTAGCCGCCGATGTAGGTGGCTACAACGCACGGCAACGTAAAACCAATAAAGCGCAGGTTATTAACGATGACTTCTGAATGTTATGTGTTTATTGACGGGTTTGAAATTTATTATTTAAAGCATTGCGCTTTGCGAACATAAGCGACATTGATGTTGCACGCTTAACAAGCGTGATTTCTACTATTGAATAAAAACTTAAAAAGCGGTTATGCACTTCAAATTGAATCTGCGTTATGTTTAGCGCGATATAAATCACGCTAAACGTTTTTTGTTTACTTTTTTCTTAGCCAAAAAAGACTGGCAGGCACCGAAATCCACGCCTGTTTACCTAATGAATCAAGGTAAACACCTACCTCTTCTTTACTGCCAGGGCTGAAATATGGCGGCTGTTGTTCTTTTAGTTTTTCTTGTCCCGTGAGTATTTTGCTAAAGTGTTTACTTTGCTGCTGGAGCATTTTTTTGTAATCGTTGGCTGGTTTTGAATCACCATGCTTTACAAACGCGCTCAGCGCTCGGCTGGCTGTTGCGTGTAGTTCTTGGCTATCAAAATCGGCTAATAGTGCATCCAACTTGTCCCATTGTTTATTAATGATTAGGCAGTTCATTAATAAAAAGCGGTTTGCTTGATTATCGTTTGGGTTTAGCTTTAATAGATCTTCGAGTTCTGATTGTGCTTTTTGGGTATAACCATGCAGCGCGTTTATTTTTGCACGATGCGCACGCAGCATCATATAAGGGCGGGTTTCGTGCAAGCCCCAAAAGTACCCGGTGTTGTCTTTAATAAATTGCTTTGTTATGAGCCCACTTTCCATTATTTTTAAAAGCATTTGCATTGGCTCAAGTGCTTTTAGCTCGGTATCGGCAAGTACTAGTTCAAGTAGTTCATCAAGCTCATCTAATTCATCTGGCTCTTCGTCTAAAAAGTGGTTGTTAAATTCGGCTTCGTTTTCATCAAATACTGCTCGCTCGTTACTAAAACGCAATTCAAAAATAGCGTCGGCCATAAAATAAACATAATTACGTTTATATTCTTGGGCGTTGTATTGGGCAAATTCACCAAACTCTTTTGCGGCGATTTTGGGGCTTGTAAATGCTTTTAACACTGTAGTAAAGCTGTTTATAGAACGTTTTTGTTCTGTATTGAGCATGCGTTTATTTATATTTTTAAGCGCCTGTAAAACCCCTTTACAGTAACTTGGTAGGGGCATGTTCGGCTTTAGCGAATCCCGATAGTCTTGCTTAGATAGGCTGCATTTTGCTGGCATTTTTAATTCGTTTTGAATTACTTTATCCATGCTTTGGTTATACAACGCCATTAAGCTTTCGAGGTATTTTATCTCGCTCTCTTTTTGAAGGTTAATATCTCCAAATAAATCAGGTTGCCACTCGCTTGGGGGAAGCAGTTGAGGTAATACACCTAACCCCATTAAATAACCTTGTATAAAATAGTAGTTTGGTTGTTTAGTGCTTAATTCACTAAGCTTTATAACATTGTTGCGAATTTTAGTTGGCGACATAACGTGCCCTGCTATATATAAATTTATTATTAGTGTACCCACAGATAAGGTTACCAACAACGCTAGTTTGGTTGTTTTATCCTTAAATTATTTTTTAACGATTTACTTACAAATTTAAACAACCCCGTGCCGCTAAAATACAAAAGCTGGTTTATACTGTTGTAATAATGAGCAAAATAATAACTATGAGGCGTAATGAATAAATTAATTACCGTATTTTTATGTTTGCTGTTTACGGCTCCATTTAATGTATTTGCTTGTGAAAGAACCTTTAGCGTGGCATCGCACGATGCTTTTTGGCCGCCTTATGTAATGGGCATTAACGGTAAGCTGCAAGGCTCGGAGGTTGATGCACTCAACATTATATTTGCTGACTCCCCTTTTTGTTTTGAAGTTAAGTTACTGCCAAATTCTAAGCGGGCTTTTATTGAGCTTAAATACGGCCGTATTGATTTAGGATGGGCTGCAAGTTATACAGACGGACGCGCTAAATACGTGCACTTTAGTGATAACTACCGAACTGAAGTTATGCGCTTATACGAAAACAAAAATAATCAGCATAGCGTTAAAAACCTCGAAGATATTTTTAAACAAGGCTTTACTGTTGGCGCTAACTTTGGAAGCTATTACGGTGAGGAGTTTGAGCAATATAAAACCAAATATAAAAAGCAGATTGAATACACGAGTGCAACCAGTAAACGCTTTGAAATGCTTAATAAACAACGTATTGATTTTGCTATTGAAGACGAGTTAGTGGGTGCTTATTTTGGCCAAAAGGGCTCAAATATAAAATTAGTAACCAACATTGAGTATGTAAATAAAGACGATATTTATTTAATGTTTAGCAAAAAAACGGTGTCGGTTACTGAGCTTGCAATAATTAATGAGCACATAAACAAAAACAAAACAGCACTTAAAGCGCTGTTTAAATACTAGGAGTGTAATGAAAACTTTATTTTTAACATTTACTACACTGCTATTTACTCACTTTAATGCCCTTGCGTGTTCAAAAACATTAGTGATGGGCACTAACGAAACTAATTGGCCGCCTTACCTTGTTAAGCAAGGTGATACATTTTTAAGCACAGAAGTGGATGCTGTAAACGCTATTTTTAAAGATTCAAAATTTTGTATTAAATGGACTTATTTTCCGAGCTTTTCGCGTGTTCAAGCTGAGCTTAAAAATGGCCGAGTAGATATAACCTACGCTGCAAGTTACACAGAACAACGCGCTCAATATGCGCATTTTAGTTTGCCTTATCGCGAAGAAGTTATGCATCTTTATAAACACAAAGATTCGGCTGATGTAACAAGCTTACCTGAGCTTTTTAGTCAAGATTTTACAGCAGGTATTAACCGAGGAAGCTTTTTTGGTGATGAGCTTGAACAACTCACAACCAAGTATTCAAAACAGGTCGTACTTACTGCTCAAGCAAATAATCGATTTAGCATGTTAGATAAAAAACGAATCGACTATGTTATTGAAGACTCGGTGGTTGCGCAGTACTTTGTGAAAAAACACTCCTCAATTTCGCAGGTAAAAACTATTACACCGATTAACGTTAACAATGTGCACTTTATGCTAAGCAAGGAGTCGCTAACACTTGATGACGTGGCGACTGTTAATCAATTAATTACCAAAAATAAGGCGGCTATAAAGTCAATTTATCAACCTGTGCATTAAAGCATGGCTAATAACTTAGCTATTTGGCGCCCCCTCTTTAATGTTGCTTGGCATTAGTAATTATTTACATTGTGGCTGTAAGCACATTCAACGCTACATACGTTAAAAATAGTGACTTAAAACCGAGAATTGCCGTTATTTTTACTTGGTTATAAATTAGCTGCCTTTTATCTTTCATTCGTTGTGGCTGATCTGTATAATTCGCCAGCTAATTTACCCTATTGTCTGGTTCTTGTTTGTGGCGTTTTGCTGCAGCGTACTCCTGTCAGTACTAATCTAGGATTACCTTTTTTGATCTCCACCGCAAATATTACGATGCAGTTTGGCGCAGAGCCGTTGTTTGAAAACATTTCAGCTAAATTTGGTAACGGTAACCGTTACGGTTTAATTGGCGCTAACGGCTGCGGCAAGTCGACTTTCATGAAAATTTTAAGCGGTGCGCTTGTTCCAAGTGCGGGTAATGTATCTATTACTCCAGGGTTAAAAGTAGGTAATCTAAGCCAAGACCAGTTTGCTTTTGAGCAATACAGCGTTGTAGACGCGGTAATTATGGGCGACGTGGAGCTTTGGAAAGTAAAGCAAGAACGCGAACGTATTTACTCGTTACCAGAAATGAGCGAAGAAGACGGTATGAAAGTTGCCGATCTTGAAAGTGTATTTGCTGAAATGGACGGTTACACGGCAGAAAGCCGCGCTGAAGAAATTTTGCTTGAAGCGGGTATCGATAAAGAATTTCATTACGGTTTAATGGCAAACGTTGCCCCAGGTTGGAAACTACGTGTGCTTTTAGCACAGGCGTTATTTGCAAACCCTGACATTTTGCTACTTGATGAGCCTACCAACAACTTGGATATTCATACAATTACGTGGCTTGCTAACGAGCTTAACAAACGTAAATGTACGATGATTATTATTTCGCATGACCGTCACTTTTTAAACTCGGTATGTACGCATATGGCCGATATTGATTACGGTGAGCTGCGTATTTACCCTGGTAACTATGAGAAGTTTTTAGAAGCTGCGGGCTTACAACGCGAGCAACTTTTAGCTGAAAATGCTAAAAAGAGCGCTGAAATTGACGAGCTACAAGACTTTGTTAACCGTTTTGGTGCTAACGCTTCAAAAGCTAAGCAAGCAAGTTCGCGTGCTAAAAAAATGGATAAGATTAAGCTTGATGAAGTTAAATCTTCAAGCCGTATGAGCCCATCGCTTTCGTTTGACGAAGGTAAAAAAATGTATCGTCAGGCGCTTGAAGTTAATAAGCTTGGCCATGGTTTTGATGGCGAAACGTTATTTAGCGGCGGCGACTTTTTACTTGAAGCAGGCGCTAAGCTTGCTGTAATTGGCGAAAATGGTGTGGGTAAAACTACATTTTTACGCTGTTTAGTAGACGAGCTTAAAAGTAATGAAGGCGAAATTAAATGGTCTGAAAATGCGAGCTTTGGTTATTGCCCGCAAGACAGCACTAAAGATTTTGATAACGATTTAACGTTGTTTGATTGGATGTCGCAATGGCGTACAGCTAAGCACAACGATTTAATGGTTCGTGGCATGTTAGGCCGTTTGTTGTTTACAGCTGACGATTCAAACAAAAAAGCGCGTAACTGTTCTGGTGGTGAAAAAAACCGCCTGTTATTTGGTAAGTTAATGATGCAAGACGTTAACGTGCTTGTTATGGACGAACCAACTAACCACATGGATATGGAAGCCATTGAAGCGCTTAATAACGCGTTAAAAGATTTCCAAGGTACGCTTATTTTTGTAAGCCATGACCGTGAGTTTGTATCGTCATTAGCTACACGTATCATTGATATTAAAGATAAAAAAGTAATCGACTTCCAAGGTACGTTTGACGAATACCTAGCAAGTTGTGAAGAGAAAAAAGCGTAAACTTTTTCTTATTGCTTATAAAAACGGTGCTAAATTTAGCGCCGTTTTTTTATGTGTGGAATTTGAGTTTAACTATAAAATTAATAAAGGCTTAAATAAATAATTCACTAAGAGGTTAAGAGACGCTACGCTTTTAGAGTCAGTGATAAAATACTCGTTTCTGGCTTGGTTCTTCTCATTTGCTCCTCTTTGGCTTCTCCTAGTGCAATAGTTTTTCAAGTAAATAGTTCACTAATGGTGATATAAGACGCAGCGCTTTTAAAGTAAGTGATAAAATACTCGTTTTCTGGCTTAGCTCTTCTCATTTACTCCTCTTTGGCTTCTCCTAGTGCAATAGTTTTTCAAGTAAATAGTTCACTAATGGTGATATAAGACGCAGCGCTTTTAAAGTAAGTGATAAAATAAAAAACACTGTTTTTTGACTTAATTTTTCTTAGTTACTGCAGCTTCGCTTTCCCTTATGCAATTAATGGCTCTTATCGCAGAGCTAATTATTCACATTATTTTATTGGTAAATTCTGCATACCTCACTGCTTTAAATCTAGTCATATTCTCCTGTAAGTCTTTGTCACTTAATGCTAATGTTGATGGAGTGAATTATTTAAAACTTTAATAGCTAAACCAAGAGGTAACTATGTCTAATTGGGTTGAAGCAACAGTAAAAAATGTCACGTGGTGGAGCGAAACACTCTTTAGCTTAACCGTTAATGCAA
Organism: Pseudoalteromonas sp. Z9A6; assembly: GCF_011378805.1. Lineage (NCBI taxonomy): Bacteria > Pseudomonadati > Pseudomonadota > Gammaproteobacteria > Alteromonadales > Pseudoalteromonadaceae > Pseudoalteromonas > Pseudoalteromonas sp. Z9A6. Next base: position 24,909 of record NZ_WTKZ01000039.1, on the reverse strand, counting down.
ACGTAGAGCCGTTTAAAGCTGGGCAATTTACAAAGCTTTCAATAATGGATGGCGACAAACGTATTGCTCGGGCTTATTCATATGTGAATGCCCCTGAAAACCCCGATCTCGAATTTTATCTTATTAACGTAATTGACGGTTTGCTCTCACCTCGTTTAGCTACATTACAACCTGGCGACACAGTATTAATAGAACAACACGCAACCGGCTTTTTTACCCTTGATGAAATACCACAAAGTGATCAGCTTTGGATGTTAGGGACTGGCACTGCCATAGGGCCTTTTTTATCGATATTACAACAGCCCGATGTATGGAAAAAATACAAAACTATAAATTTAGTGCATGGCGTACGTTTTAATAACGACTTAAGCTATCAGGCACTTATTAACGAGCTATTAAGAGTGTACCCAGCACAACTTAACTATATTCCTGTTGTAAGTAGAGAGGAGCCATTACAAGGCTTAAGTGGGCGAATTACTAACGCAATTGAGAGCAACCGCTTGTTTGAATATGTAAAGTTAGACCCAAAGCCCAGTAATGCACAATTTATGATTTGCGGAAATCCACAAATGGTAAAAGACACAACCGCGCTACTTCTCGATAAAAACTTTACGCGTAACCGCCGTAAAAACCCCGGCAATATTACGGTAGAGCAGTACTGGTAGGCTTCAGTGGTGGTATTAACTACCCGATAACGTTAAAATTTGCTATGTTGCACCCTTATGCCAATTTTATCAAAAATATGATCATTCTATCGCATTAAATAACTCACTAACTGCGTTAAAGGTTATTCATATAGAACAACTATATGTCACAATTTTCGCGTTGTTATTGCGCTATTTTTTAACGCTATAATAGATCGCCTATTTAATGTAATTGGTATTACACGTATTTAGTGTTCATTTTAGGAAAGTTATGAAACCGTTATCTATTATTTTAGCCTCATTAGTCACTACCGTTGCGCTAATTACTTATGCCGCAGAGCAAAGCGAGCCTGAGCAAAAAGAGCCGCAAGTTGAAGCTCAAGCAAGCGTTGAAAAGCCAAAAGTTGAAAATGAGCAATCAGTAACTCAAACCAACACTGACGACAAAGTAAATACGCTTGAATACAAAGCGCCAGAGCTTAAAAAGCCAACAATTGATGCGACTAAACCAGACGATTCAAAAGTATTAGGTAACGAGCAAATTAAACCTGCTGAAAAGCCTAAAAATAAAATAGAAAAAGCAGTGGCTGTAGCCGAAGCTGAAAAAGCAGTAACGCAAGCAAAAGAAGCACTTACAGTTAAGCAGCAAACTAAAGCTAAACAATCGCGCGAATCACTTGCTGTGGTAGAGCAGCTAGTTAAAGCATATAACGCACGTAACATTGAAGAGTTTCTTCGTGTATATGCCGAAGATGTTGAGTTTTATATTTTCCCTAATGAGCTATTATTTAAAGGTAAAGAAAAACTAATAGAACGTTATGGGCTAATGTTTAAAAAGTTAAAGTGTATTCACTCATCACCAATTAAGCGCATAGTGCACGGTGATATAGTGATTGATCACGAACTTTCAGAAACTTGTTCAACTGACGAAAACGTAGTTGATAAACGCTCAGAGCTTATTTCGAGTTATCAAATTAAAGATGGGAAAATAGTACGCGTACTGTTTTTTAGATAAAGGCTTTAAATGCAAATAAATGACGACAAAAAAATTCGCTTAATGTATCGCATTGAGCCAGGTTGCCTTGGACCTAAGGGTGCTGAGCATATTGAAGATTTTTGTCGTTTTGCAAACAAGCATATTAAATCCCCCTTTTATGGCCAATTTGTATTTTTACCACGTTACGATAAAACCATAGACGAGCGACAATACAGTGTTAACAGCCGTAATTTATCACTTGCTCAGGCTCGGGCTTACTTAAAGCACTTTGATATTAATATTGAAGAATTTGAAGAACAACTCGACGAGCTCCTCACAAAAGCGATTGATTTATACTTTAAGCGATAGCGTTTAATTGCTGTTGCTTAGGTATTGCCTCCCCTCAAACGTACATTTTTATTTATTTTAATTACTATTAAAAACTACGTTTGTACTCGCCAAAAAGCTGCGCGTCAGGTGTTTATACCAAAGTTTAAGAGTATGACTTGTAGAGCACTTTCTTACACGAGAAGCACAGCTTTTGATAACTTACTCACCTAAAAACTACGTTTTTACATGCTGCCATGGCTGCCCCTCTACTACAAAATTTTAAAAGCCCTAAAAACAAAAAAGCGGTGTTAATTTTAACACCGCTTAATGCGTAATATATTTAGCTTTAGTAAGCTTGGGTTACAACATAGGTTTTATAACATCAAACACAGCTTCTATATGGTCGTCTCTGTCGTTTAGTGCCGCTATGTAACGGTATTTTTCGCCGCCTGCGTTTTCGAATATTTCACGGTTTTCACCTTCTAGCTCTTCAAGTGTTTCTAGGCAGTCGGCGCTAAAAGCAGGACTTATAATAGCTACATCGGTAATACCTTCACCAGGTAAGGCTGCAAGAGTTGCGTCGGTATAAGGCTTTAACCACTCTGCTTTACCAAATCGACTTTGAAAAGTACTAATTACTTTGTCTTTATCAAGGCCTAGTTTTTCGACAACTAAACGCGTGGTTTGTAAACATAGGCAATGGTACGGGTCGCCGCGATCTAAAAACAATTTAGGCATACCGTGATATGAAAAAACAATTTTTTGTGGCATACCATTCGCTTCTAAATCCTCACTAATACTATTAGCAAGCGACTCAATGTAACGGGTGTTTTTATGATAGCCATTTATAAAATGTAGTTCTGGCACCCAGCGCCATTTTCGCAGTACGCTCGATACAGCATCAAACGTAGAACCCGTAGTTGGGCTAGAATATTGCGGGTACATTGGTAAAATAATTATACGCGTTAAGCCTTTATCACGAAGCTCTTCAAGGCCTGCCTCTATTGAAGGGTTGCCATAACGCATTGCCATTACTACTTCAGTATTGGTATAACCTTGCTCTTTTAATAAAGTATTTAACTTTACACTTTGCTGGCGAGTAATGTGGGTAAGTGGTGAGCCATTTTCGGTCCATATACTCTCGTATAATTTAGCCGAACGTTTAGGGCGTACGCGTAAAATAATGCCATGTAAAATTATCATCCATACCAAGCGTGGTATTTCTACAATGCGTGGATCTGATAAAAATTCGCGTAAATATGTACGAAGCGCAGCCGCTGTTGGTGCATCAGGGCTGCCTAAGTTAGTTAGCAGTATTCCCGTTTTTTGGTTAAAACGCCCATCATGGGGGTTGTCAGTAACCGCAGAAAATCGCGACACAGAGTGCTCCTTCAAGCAAATTCAATAATCTATTTTATGCACATTGTAACGAAAAAAACTGCGGTTTAGATCAATCATTTAGCAGTTTTCACCATTATTCTGAACGGAGTTGGTTTTTTCGATTCTAGCTGTTGGAGTTTTTCTATCGATTTACTGCCAAATACATGACCTTTGGGCAGCAACATTATGCCCGTATGGCTGTGTAGAGCATGGCCCAGTACCATTTGCTCTTTGAGTTCATGGGCGTTACAAATTAGCACTGATCCTGCTGAACTTTTTTGTTCGTGTAGTTTTGCATGGCTTGCTTCAAGTGCACGTACAATTTTAGGATGATAAAACGATCCACTATAAAGTTTTACACTTTCGAGTGCGTCATCGTGGCGCTGCTTTTCATCACTTGCATTGCTCTGCTCAAACGCATCCCAATAGTCGCGCGCTAAACCTAGCACCATAGCGCCTATTGGTATGTCGTTTCCGGCAAGGCCTTTGGGCATTCCGTTTCCGTTAAAGCGCTCAAACTGATAATAAATAGCATCCGACAAGTCATGTAAATGTATTGCTGGCATTAACATTAATTGTGCAGTACTTGGGTGAGTATAAAAGGTTTTACGTTGTTGCTCATTTAAGCGGTTAACTGGTTTTTTATAAAGATCAGGATCCATAGCAAGCAAGCCTATTTGCGCCAAGTAACCAGCCATAGGGGCAAGATCAATGCTTTTTTGCGACAAGTTTAAATAAAGTGCTATTTGTGTACAGGTATTAGCAATATTTTGTGCTTTGTTACCATCTAGGTAAGGGTTTGCGTTAACAAAATTATATAGCAGCTCTACGGTCGATTTATGCTCTTGTTTTTCGCGCTCGTTGGCGTCTTCAAGCTTTTTTAAAACCTGTTTTATTTGTAAGGTGCGTTTTTCTACTCGTTGTTCAAGCGAATTATTAAGCTCTAGCAATTCTTGGTTTTGCGCTTTAACTTGTGCCTCTAATTTTTGATTTTGTTTTTTTAGTGCAAATTTTTCTAGGCTATCTCTAATGCTACGAAGTAATAAATCGTTTTGCCAAGGCTTTTGAATATAACCATTTATTTGGCCCTGGTTAACAGCCGCTAAGGTGGTTTGTATGTCGGCGTAACCGGTTAATAAAATGCGTTGAGTGTCGGGCGCCAGCGCACGTGCTTTTTCTAAAAACTCGGCACCGTTCATTACCGGCATACGCATATCGCTAATAATTAAACCAAACTCATGATTTTTAAAAAGCGTTAGTGCACTTTGCGGGTTATCGCAAACAATAACCGAAAGGCCATTTACTTCAAGTAGCCGTGTTAACGTGCGTAGTACTATTTCATCATCATCAATGCAAAGTACATCAATCTGATTTATTGGTGTGCTTGGTGTTACTTGAGTCATTGAGTCGCCTTTAAATTACTTCTGGTTAAATAATAGCTTAAAAAAATACTCTATGGTGTGTTTGTGCCTACCTTTTATATTAAGTGGTATTTACATAATGGAGTTATTAGCAATAAGTGGATAATTACTTATGCAAAATATTAGGCCTTGGCTGCACTAAAGTTGCAAATTTGCATACAGACGACTAAACGTTATGTATAAAGTTATCTATATGGATGAAGGGAATGGATGGATCAGATGGTAATTTTGAACGTGCTTTTTTAAACGAACAAAAACTGCGCTTAGCTGCAGAGCAATTACTCAAAGATAAAAGTAGCGTTTTAGTTGCCATAAATAATGAACTACAAAAAAAAGTAGCCGACTTAGAACACCAACAAATGCTGTTTGTGCAAACAGAAAAAATGGCAACCTTAGGTACACTGAGCGCAGGCGTTGCCCACGAAATAAATACCCCACTTGCCTATGCAATGAGTAACGTAGAGAGCCTACAAAACGCAAGCCCTTTACTTGTAGCGCTGCTAAAACTTAACGAACAATATTTAAATAACGAAATTAAAGAGAGCCGTTTTAAACACGAAATCGACATACTCAATTTACAGTATCCGTACGCGTGGATTTATAACAATTTGCAGGGACAAATTAACGATAGCGTTGAAGGACTTAAACGTATAAAACAAATAGTGCATGACTTATTAAACTTTGCCCACCCCACCTCTTCGCAAGATAAACAATTAGCCGATGTAACTACGGGTGCTAATAATGCTTTAAGATTATTAAGTAGCAAACTTAAATTATGCGAAATAAAAACGCGGTTTGAACCCCTACCACTCATTTGGTGCAATTTATCGTCAATTAATCAGATTTTTGTAAATCTTTTAATGAATGCTTGGCAAGCTTGCGAATTAGATTTAGAAAAAGGCTGCATTATTGAAGTCAATATTTTTGAACTCAACACAAATATTTGTATTGAAATAAAAGATAACGGTTGTGGCATGAATGAAGACACAATAGCGCATATGTTTGACCCTTTTTACACAACAAAAGAAGTCGGAAAAGGCACCGGTATGGGTATGACACTTGTATACGCTATGGTGAGCGATCACGGTGGAAAAATAGAAGTTAACAGTATATTAGGCACAGGTACGACCATCCGCTGCCTATTACCTTTAAAAGGGTAAATAACGAACAAAACCGCATTGTAAGTAAAGCGTTAAATATTCCGTTTTGTGATGTTTAATCCTTTATTAGCGTGCATTTTAATCGATTTGATGTGATTTTTTCTTATCTTGAAGTTTATTTGCATACTTAGACCAAATATTTAGTTTTTTCATTTCTTTTTGTTTGCATATGTTGCTAGGATGTTTACAAAAGGTTATGAGCATCATAACCACACACATATTATTAAGAATACAAAAAAAACAGGGTCGTCACTATGTCAACATACCGTTTAAACACACTTGCTGTAGCCGTTGCTTTCGCGTTTAGCGCACCAAGCATTGTTAACGCAGAAGAAGCACCAGTGCAAGCTGCTAAAAACATAGAGCAAATATCTGTATTAGGGTCGCGTGTATCTAACCGTACCTCTACAGAGTCTTCTTCCCCTATTGATTTAATTGACGCAGATGATTTAACTAAAGGTGGTTTTACCGAGCTAGGTCAAAGCCTACAAGCGACAGCGCCTTCGTTTAACTTTTCGCGTACACAAGTATCAGACGGTTCTGACTTATTTAGACCCGCAACACTTCGCGGCTTACAACCAGATCAAACTCTTGTATTAGTAAATGGTAAACGTCGTCATAACCAATCAATTTTTGGCCTTAACGGTACTGTAGGTGCAGGCGCTGCGGGTACTGATATGAATGCCATTCCGCTAACAGCGCTTAAAGGCGTTGAAGTATTACGCGATGGCGCTGCAGCGCAGTATGGCTCTGATGCTATTGCAGGCGTAATTAACTTATCTCTTAATAACTCAACCGGTATTACAACGGGTTTTGTACAATACGGCGGCACAAGTGAAGGTGACGGCGACACTATTTCAGCAGGTTTAAACCGTGGTTTTGAATTAGGTGACGAAGGCGGCTTTATTAACCTATCGCTTGAGTACCGTGATGCCGACGGCACTAACCGTGCAGAGCGCGATACGGGTGGTTCGCTTAATGTTGAACCAGGTACACTAAGTGAAGATGTACGCTGGGGCCAAGGTAACTCAGAAAGTGAATTTACGTCGTTATTTTACAACATGGCATTACCTATGGGCGACGGCGAGCTTTACTCGTTTGGTGGCTACTCAGAGCGTACTGCACTAGGTAATGGTTTTTACCGTAACTTTAACGAAGCCTCTAAAAACGTAACTCAAGTATATAGTGATGGTTTTTTACCGCGCATATATAACGAAGCACAAGATATTTCAGTAGCGCTTGGTTTTAAAGGCGATATAAACACAGACTGGACTTATGATGTATCGGCTGTTTATGGCGAAAACCAATACGATTTTACATCACGTAATACATTAAACGCTTCTTACGCTGCTGAGTATTTATTTAATAACCCAAGTGCAAGCGATGCCGACATTGCAGCAAACGCAGGCCCTACTGGCGGTTACTCAGGTGGTTTTAGATTTGATCAAACAACGGTCAACCTTGATGTAAACGGTATTGTAGATATTGGCCGTAGTGAGCCTTTATATGTAACAGTAGGCGCCGAATACCGTAAAGAAAACTACGAGATAGTGCCTGGCGATGAAGCATCATACGCGTGTGGTTTAGCAAATATGGATACCTCGTACCCATCAGTAAACGATCCGGATCAATTTGCACAGTGTGGTTTTCAAGCTTATAACGGCCTACGCCCTGAAGCAGCTAACGACAGCGACCGTAACAGCTACGCAGTTTATGTAGACGTAGAAACCATGATCACCGATGCATGGAACGTAAGTGGTGCGCTACGTTATGAAGATTTCTCAGATGCTGGGGATGATTTAATTGGTAAATTAGCAACACGTTATGAATTTTCAGATGACTTTGCAGTACGTGGTGCAGTATCTACTGGTTTTAGAGCGCCATCACTTCAACAAAGTGGTTATACAGCCTTGACAACTAACTTAGGCTCAGACGGCACATTAACGCAGTCGTTCACGGCAAACACAGGGACTGCTTTCCCAAGTGCGTTAGGCGTAGATAGCTTAGAGCTTGAAACTTCAACAAACTACAGCGCAGGTTTTGTTTACGATGTAACAAGCGAGCTTTCGTTAACGGTTGATTTTTACCGTGTAGAAATTGAAGACCGTATTACACTTGGCAGCTTACTTACCGCTGACGACATATCGTTTAGCGGTGATGCAGTTGCAGCGCTACAAGCAACGGGTGCAGTGCAAGCTAACTACTTCTCAAACTCGGTTGATTCTACTACACAAGGTGTTGATATTATTGCATCGTACCGCACTGAAGTTGAAGGCGGTAATTTAGGAGTAACCTTTGCAGGTAACCTAAACGATACTAAAATTGACAGCGTAAATGCAGAAGACGGTATTCCTGAAGCGGTTGCTTTTGATGATTTACAACGCAGCTTTTTTACCGACGGACAACCAAGTGAGCGTGCAACGCTTACGTTTGACTACGAACGCGATGCCTACACATCAACCATTCGCTTTAACTACTTTGGCGAAACAGATGTAAAATACTTTGGTAACGACCATATTTCATTACCTGGTGAGCTTTCGCCTACGGGTTCATTTAAACCAACAAGTACGGTTGAGTCTGCGGTGTTAGTTGATTTAAACGTTAGTTACCAAATTAATGACATGTTTGCGCTTTCGGTAGGTGCCGATAACGTATTTGACGAAACACCAGATGAATTAGGCGACGACGAAGTACTTAATTTTATCACCAACGGCGCATTTAAATACCCAGTACGCGCATTGCCATACGGCTTTGACGGCAGAACGTACTATGCAAAAGTAAGCTTTAGTTTTTAATTTATCAAGCAAACTAAAGTAATATTAAGCGCAGTTATTAACTGCGCTTTTTTATGCTTTTTTATTATTAAAAAACTACCAAATGGATGTTAAAAATACTTGCGCGGTTGAAAATTAAGCCTACAATCGCCATCTCTTAAATAGGCCAATATAAAAGCCTCTTTATTATTTAACTTAAAATAATCATTAGTTGATAGGAAATATATGACTAAAAAATCTAAAGCAAAAACCGCAAATACCAGCGCGGTAGACACAGGGCGAGGCGTTATAAACCACAATGCACTAGCGGCAATGGTCACCTCTAAATTATTTAAACCACAAGTGGTTAAAGCTAAAAAAGGCAAAGGCTCGTTTAAACGTAGCAACAAACATTCAGGACAAGAGTCCTATTTAATCGCGGCTTAATTAGCACCGATCAAATAGGGCTTTTGAATATAGTAAGCGAGGTTTTATACCTCGCTTTTACTTTTAGTTCTTTATTATTTTAACTTCCAAGCTGTCCTCTAAAAGCGCAGCGCCTCTAAACCTCTTTGTGAATAACAGCCCTTAAAATATGAATGCACAAAGAGAAGAAAAAGAGGAGTAAATGAGCAGACAAAGTCCATTTTTTTAAGCTATATGATATTTCACCATCGAGGCGCTGTGCGTTACACAAAGAAAACACGAGTAATGTTAGTCACTGCTCCTTGTTTTCTCCTTCACTTCTCGGTGGTGGTTAAGTTACTTGTTTACTAATGCATCCGACTAAATGCAAAAGCGGTGCTTTTAAACGCCAGCAAGCTGCACGTCTACAGGTGCTTATACTCAAGTTAGAAGTGTCATTTTTAACCTTTAAGACTATTATTTTTAACTGTTTGTGATGGGTTTTCACCAAATAGTTGCGTGTAATCTTTAGCAAATTGTCCCGCGTGCCAAAATCCCCAATTGGCTGCTATTACTGAAATGGGCTTATCTTGGTTTGGTTTTTTTAGTTCCCGCCTTACATTATTTAAGCGGGTTAAACGTAAAAACCGCAAAGGGTTAATTCCTAAAATACTCTCAAAGCTATACTGAAGTGTGCGCCTACTTACAAAGGAAAGCTCGCACAGCTCGGTTATTGTTATTGGGTTTTGTGGATTTGTGGCCACGTAATCTTTTACTTTATCTACTACGGCTTTTCGGTGTTTATAACTTGGCGCAATATTTTGCTGCGGATTGTCTGCTTGTAATAAGTGTAGTGCCAACATGTTTAGTATATCTTGTTGTGATTCGGTTCTAAGTCCAAAGCCCTTGCCTACAACCATGCTATTAATTATTTGTCTTGCCGTTTGCAAAGATGAGTTGCTCACCGATAAACGAGCTGATTGTGCAGATGCCAGGTTTTTCAATGTTACGCCTTGGAGCTGCGCCATATATTCAATTGAGTTCCAATCGATTACCAAACCATAAATATTAAACTGCTCAGGGGTTATCAGCTCAAAGTCGTTATCACTTGTACGGCACATAAATTGATTACTTGCCACACCTAAACCATTAATTTTACTTTGCTGTGACTGACAAGGAATGCCAAGCCAAACCGAATTAGGGGCTATATTACATTGCTGACGAAGCGCTCGCTCAGTGTATTCTTTAAACACATGAATATTGGCGTAATCCGTTTCTTCAATACAACCATAAAAGCTGCCGTCGCTCATTTGATCGTATTTTTGCTGCCATTGAGTAAGGCTATAGGCTTGCTCGTCTATATCGTGTGTTTACACCTTGCTCTTTAGTGGTGCGTTGTAGCTATTTTGCTGCGCCATATAGGGGATGCTCTTTTTCGTTACACTTTTATTATAGTTAAGTTAACACCGCTTTACGTATGTAACCAATTGAATTGGATTAATAAATAATCTTTTGCCGAAATTCGATAGTTACTTGGTACAAAATAAGCTGTCTTGTAACTATTCAATATTGATTTATAGCTAAAGATGCAGCAAAACCTATACCAAGGTTGATCATATTAGTTATGTGGAGTAAATCATGGGGCAAGCGTACAGTTACACTTTAGGTACACATACTTATAAATTTAAGAACTTAGCCCAGTTAATGGCTAAAGCTACACCTCAGCGTTCGGGTGATCGCTTAGCGGGCGTAATTGCACAATCAGCACAAGAACGTGCTGTGGCACAAATGACATTGGCGGATATTCCTCTTAAAACATTTTTAAATGAGGTACTTATTCCCTACGAAGATGACGAAATTACACGCTTAATTATTGACGATCACGGTGCAAATGCCTTTATGGCTATTGCACATTTAACCGTAGGCGATTTTCGTAATTGGCTTTTAAGTGACTTTGCAACACCTGCAGTACTTGCAAGTATAAGGCAAGGTATTACGCCGGAAATGGCTGCTGCTTTTAGAAATACTATTGGCCTCGCCGGGCATTTATCTACACGTTTACAACCAAATCACCCAACTGACGATATTAATGGTATTGCTGCATGTATGCTTGATGGGCTGCTATACGGTAATGGCGATGCAGTAATAGGTATAAACCCTGCAACCGATAACGTTGCCCAAGCCATTAAATTAATGACGTTAATGGATGATGTTATCCAAAAGTACGCCATACCGACGCAAAGCTGCGTGCTCACCCATGTTACTAACACCATTGAATGTATAGAAGCTGGTGCACCGGTTGATTTAGTATTTCAATCAATTGGTGGCACAGAGGCGACTAATTCAAGTTTTGGTTTTAATTTAAATACCTTAGCAGAAGCGCAAGATGCTGCTTTGAGTTTAAAGCGCGGCACTGTTGGCAATAATGTGATGTATTTTGAAACTGGGCAAGGCAGTTCGCTTTCTGCAAATGCGCATCATGGGCTTGATCAGCAAACGTGCGAAGCTCGTGCTTATGCCGTTGCTCGTAAGTTTAACCCGTTACTGGTAAATACCGTGGTGGGGTTTATTGGCCCTGAATATTTGTTTGATGGTAAAGAAATTACCCGAGCAGGACTTGAGGATCACTTTTGCGCTAAGTTATTGGGCATACCGATGGGGTGCGACGTGTGTTACACCAATCATGCAGAGGCTGATCAAAACGATATGGATAACTTGCTAACGCTATTAGGTGTTGCTGGTTGCTCGTATGTAATGGGAATACCTGGCTCTGACGATATTATGCTTAATTACCAAACTACGTCGTTTCATGATGCATTATATGTTCGCCGTGTACTTGGCTCTAGACCTGCCCCTGAGTTTGAAGCATGGCTAAGCAAAATGAAAATAATGCAAAGCACTACCGATATTACACTTTCAGATACCTTGCCTCCCGCTTTTGCTAAACCTCTGGGTGCAATTACTGGAGGCGGCTCATGAAATCACGTTTAAAACAGAGCACTCCTTTAGATGACTCAGTAAACGAGCTTAAAAATAACGGTAATGTAGTGCATAACCCTTGGAGTGATTTACGCCGTTTTACCGACGCCCGTATTGGGCTTGGGCGTGCGGGTATAAGTTTACCCACCTCAGAAATGCTGGCTTTTCAGCTATCTCATGCACAAGCGCGCGATGCGGTGAGTTTTCCGCTTGATATTAACGAAATGACTGAGCAACTAGGCAGTATTAGTGCTCTAAAAGAAGTTGCCCCTCCCCTGCATTTACACAGCCAAGCCGTTGACAGGGTTACTTACCTTCAGCGACCCGATTTAGGCCGCAAGCTTGATGAAAATGGTAGGCAAATACTTCTCAGCTATATGAATAAACAAAAGCACACTACGCAGGCTAAATACGATTTAGCGATTGTAGTGGTGGATGGACTCTCCTCGTTGGCGGTACAAAAAAATGCATACCCATTTATAACAGAGCTATTAACGCACCTTACAACAGACAAGCAATTTAAAATTGCCCCCATTACTTTGGTTGAACAAGGTCGAGTAGCAATTGGCGACGATATAGGTGAGCTGCTAAATGCGCAGGTGGTTATGGTGTTAATAGGAGAGCGCCCAGGACTTAGTTCGCCAGATAGCCTTGGCTTGTATTTAACATGGGAGCCTAAAACAGGACTTAACGATGCATGTCGTAATTGCATATCGAATATTCGCCCTGCTGGCCTACCTTATACAGAGGCGGCTAGGCGTGCGCTGTACTTATTACGTGAAGCTAAAAAACTAAAACTAACTGGGGTTAATTTAAAAGACCGTACACAAGACGATGTAATTGAGCATCAGGTTTCAACCACTAACTTTTTAATTGCTGAGTAATTTTAATTAAAAACACATGAAATAAAACAATAAAAACTAAACATCAACGGAGAAGGGTTATGTCTACTAACAATACAGAGTACCTTGCTAAAAGACAGTTAAAACGGGGTACTGCGGGGTGGTTATTACTCGCAGGTTTGGGTGTGTCGTATGTAATATCGGGTGACTTTGCAGGTTGGAACTTTGGCATCGCCGAAGCGGGTTGGGGTGGCTTTGCCATTGCTGCAGTATTAATGGCAGTTATGTATTTAGCGCTGGTATTGTCGCTTGCTGAAATGTCAGCTGCAATACCTGCAGCAGGCGGTGGTTATAGTTTTGCGCGCCAAGCTATGGGGCCAGCGGGAGGCTATTTAACTGGGCTTGCGGTATTAATTGAATACGCTTTAGCGCCCGCTGCTATTGTTATTTTTATAGGCTCTGCAGTTGAAGCCCTCACTGGGTTTAATGGACCATGGGTATATGCATTATTTTACTTACTATTTGTGGGAATTCATTTAGCAGGCGTAGGAGAAGCACTTAAAGTAATGATGGTAATAAGTGGTTTAGCAGTATTAGCTATTATTGCAACGGCTTTTGTTTTAATTACAAATTTTGATGCATCGCGCTTATTTGACGTCCCCGTAACCAATGCAGTGGGAGCCAGTGAGTTTTTACCTTTAGGGTGGTACGGGGTTTGGGCTGCATTACCGTTTGCCATGTGGTTATTTTTAGCGGTAGAAGGTGTACCGCTTGCTGCAGAAGAGGCAAAAGATCCCGCTAAAGATGTGCCAAAAGGCATTATTGGTGCAATGATCTTTTTGTTATTCACTGCTTTTTTAGTTGTTGTTTTAGTGCCTGGCGCTGGCGGTGCTGCTGCAATGGGCGCAAGTGCTGTACCTTTGGTTGATGCATTAAATGCATCGGGTAGTAAAGGCTTAGCAACTGTAGTAAATATATTGGGGCTTGCGGGTTTAGTTGCTTCGTTTTTTTCTATTATTTATGGTTATAGTCGCTTAGTGTTTGCTTTATCTAGAGCCGGATATTTATCGCGTTCGTTGTCGATTACGACTAATCGTAAAGTGCCAGCACGTGCGTTGATTGTACCTGCCGTATTTGGTTTTTTAGTATCACTAAGTGGCGAGGGTGATTTAATACTTGCAATGGCTGTAGTAGGTGCAACGGTATCGTATGCATTAATGGCGCTGAGCCATATTTTGCTCCGCGTTAAACAACCTGATTTACCTCGCCCGTATAAAACCCCTGGTGGTGTAGTAACTTCAAGTATTGCTTTAGTGCTTTCGCTTATAGCATTAACCGGAGTGTATGCGTTCGACCCTCGTGCATTTTTATACACTATGATGCTGTTTATTGTGGGCGCTGCATATTACTTTGGCTACAGCTCAAAACACTTAGTTGCTAAAAGCGCTGATGAAGAGTTTGCAATGTTGGCAGATGCAGAATCTGATTTAGAAATGGCTAAGTAAATATTAATAGTTATTATAAGTGAGGCTAGCCCTCACTTATATTTTTATAAAAGTAACACGGTGTAAAAATAGTACCTGGATGTAAACATCAAGCCCCTTCTCTACTTTATTAATACCATTTAAAGCTAAAACTTTATGCTGCCACGTAGCGCTTTGTTTTGCCCATGCTTGGTTTTTTTGTCCATGCGCTTTCGCTGTGAATTACGGCTGGGCTTGGTGGCTCGGCGCGCCTTATTAACTACCGTAGCACTAAGAATTAAATCCTTTAAACGCTTAAGGGCATCTTCCCTGTTTAGCTCTTGGGTACGATGGCTTTGCGCTTTAATAATTAAGACGCCGTCTTTGGTAATTCTTGTATCATTTAAGGCAAGTAAGCGTTCTTTGTAGAAGTCAGGTAATTTAGAGCGGTTAATGTCAAAACGTAAATGAATTGCACTTGCGACTTTATTAACATTTTGACCACCGGCACCTTGCGAACGAATAGCTGTGAGCTCTAGTTCCCATTCATCGATAGTGACAGTATTTGAAATTGTTAACATTGTGTTCAGCTCTATTTGTCAAAAATACATTATATCATCAGTACATTAGCTTGTGGTGAATCAACTAAATTCTTAGAACTTAAATAAATTCTCATAAATTGTACTATAAATCAGCCAATATTTTATTTTGTGTTGGCAAGTGTTGCTTATTAGTTTCTAATTGGCACTACTTTAATACTAGGAAATGCTCAATGAAAAAAATACTTGTATCACTTAGCTTATTAGCGATGAGTTTTTCAAGCCTTGCAGAAGATATTAACGAAGGTCAACTTCAAAGCTATATGAAAGCACTGCCAGCCGTAACTAGCTGGGCAAGCAGCCAAGAGTCGTTAAAAGACTTAGATTTAGCAAGTATGCTAGGTGGTTCTGCAGATCAAAATGTTGGCGAACAAAGCTCTTTAGCTAACAGCGCATTAAGCATGATTAAAGAACAAGACCTGTACAAAAGCTTTGCGAGTGTTACAAACCGTTACGGTTTTACGCCAGAGCAACTAGTAACTGTAGGTTCTGAAGTATCAATGGCTTATATCGAAAATCTTAAATCGGGCCTTTCGGCTGATAATCAAGAAACTGCTAATAAAGTAATGAGCGGTTTTCAAAGTATGAAAAGTGCTAAAGATAAAGGCGCTAGCTCATTAATGGGTTCGTTTGGTAAGTCATCAAGCGCAGCTGAGGAGTCTACAGAATCTTTAGTAAGCGAAAACAACCTTGAACTTGTGAGCGAATATATGCCACAACTACAAAAGCTTTTTGCACTTTTATAAGTTTTATTGCTTTAAAAAAGCGGGCTTGTCTAGCCGTGAAATTAAAACGCATAAAAAACGGGGGAGTATTTAATACTCCCCCGTTTTTATTTAGCGTACAGATTATTTAAGATCGAACCTGTCTGCGTTCATTACTTTTACCCATGCATTTACAAAGTCATGTACAAAACGTTCTTTATTATCGTCTTGTGCATAAAACTCACTTAGTGCACGTAAAATAGAGTTTGAACCAAACACTAAGTCTACGCGTGTGGCAGTCCATTTAATGGTGCCTGTTTTGCGTTCAACAATATTGTAAAGACCTGGCTCTAGTGGCTTCCAGTTGTTTGCCATGTCGGTTAAGTTTACAAAGAAGTCGGTAGATAGCGTGCCTACATTATCGGTAAGTACACCATGTTTAGTGCCTGCGTAGTTTGTACCTAGTACACGCATGCCGCCCACAAGTGCAGTCATTTCTGGTGCTGTTAAGCCCATTAACTGGCTACGCTCTAGTAATAACTCTTCAGCTGATACTGCGTAATCTTTTTTCAGCCAGTTTCTAAATCCATCGTGAATTGGTTCTAGTACATCAAACGATTCTGCATCAGTCATTTCGTCTGTTGCGTCTCCTCGTCCTGGTGCAAATGGTACTGTTACATTAACACCGGCTTGTTTTGCCGCTTGCTCTACAGCCGCTGTGCCACCTAAGACGATTAAATCGGCCAGGCTTACTGGCTTAGATAAACCCGCTTGTACTTTTTCAAGGGCACTAAGTACACTTGCTAAGCGCTCTGGTTCGTTACCTTGCCAATCTTTTTGTGGTGCTAGACGAATACGTGCGCCATTTGCGCCACCGCGTTTATCAGAACCACGATACGTACGCGCGCTATCCCATGCTGTATTTATTAAATCACTCGCGCTTACACCGCAATCAAGTAGCTGTGCTTTTAAGCTTGTGATTTCATCGTCTGATAATGTGTAATCAACGGCTGGAATAGGATCTTGCCAAATTAGGTCTTCGCTTGGTACATCTTTACCTAAGTAACATGCTTTAGGACCTAAATCGCGGTGAGTTAGCTTAAACCATGCGCGTGCAAATACATCAGAGAAGTATTCAAAGTCGTTATAAAAACGCTCAATAATTTTACGGTACGTAGGGTCCACTTTCATGGCCATATCGGCATCGGTCATCATTGGGTTTAAACGAATTGATGAATCTTCAACGTCTACTGGTTTGTCTTCTTCTTTAATATTTACAGGCTCCCACTGATGAGCGCCAGCTGGGCTTTTAGTGAGTTCCCATTCGTAATTTAAAAGTAAGTGGCAGTATCCGTTATCCCATGTTGTTGGGTGTGTGGTCCATGCGCCTTCAAGGCCTGAAGTTACAGTATGACGACCAAAGCCGCCTTCTTTGGTGCTGTTCCAACCTAAACCTTGCTCGTGTACATCAGCTGCTTCTGGCTCTGGGCCTAAATGCTCTGCTTTACCATTACCGTGAGTTTTACCTACTGTATGGCCGCCCACTGTTAATGCTGCTGTTTCTTCGTCATCCATTGCCATGCGAGCAAATGTTTCACGTACATGAGCCGCTGTTTTAAGAGGATCTGGTATACCATTAACACCTTCAGGATTAACGTAAATTAGGCCCATTTGTACTGCGGCTAATGGGTTTTCCATTGTGTCTGGTTTTTCTACATTGTCGTAGCGCTCATCACTTGGTGCTAACCATTCTTTTTCTGCACCCCAGTAAATATCTTTTTCTGGATGCCAAATGTCTTCACGGCCGCCCGCAAAACCATAAATTTTAAGACCCATTGATTCGTATGCCATATTACCAGCAAGAATAAATAAATCGGCCCATGAGAGTTTGTTACCGTATTTTTTCTTAAGTGGCCATAAAAGTCTGCGTGCTTTATCTAAGCTTGCGTTATCTGGCCATGAATTTAAAGGCGAGAAACGTTGGTTACCCGTACTTGCGCCACCACGACCATCAGATAAACGGTACGTACCCGCTGAGTGCCATGCCATACGAATCATTAAACCACCGTAATGACCCCAATCGGCAGGCCACCAATCTTGGCTGTCGGTCATAAAGGTTTTTAAGTCGGCTTTAACTTCGTCTAAATCTAGAGATTCAAATGCTTCTGCGTAGTTAAAATTAGTACCATATGGATTTGATTTAGTATCGTGTTGATGAAGAATGTCTAAGTTGAGTGTGTTTGGCCACCAATCGGTGTTTACTTTAGAAACAACTGAATTACTACCGTGCATAACAGGGCATTTACCCGCTGTTGGCTTGCTCATTGTGAAATCCTTAAAATAGAAAAGTAAAATACTTAATCAATCAGTATTATTGCTTATGTGTTTATAACTTTTAAAAAGTAACGGTTATTTTTATTTAATAGGCTTACTTTTTACTCAGCGTGCCTACCCAAGTGCTTACGTATCCTTAATATAGGCGTATAAATTATGCTAAGCCAGCCTCAACATACTATTTAAAACGATTGCTCCAATTTATATTTTTGATTGCCCTTACGTTAATGATGTATTTAACAATAGGCTTAAAGTCGCGTTTAAAATAATAGTAAAAAAGTCAGATGGCGCTCATATAAAGCATTACGCAAAATAAAAATTTAAATATCGGTGAATTAACCTTAATCTTTTTACTAGACCTGTGATCGAATTGAAAAATTTCGGCGTAATGGTATGTGAAGGGTTTGAAAGTGGCTTTAGTTTACTAAAGCGCACATTGGAATACCCCCCTTCACCATGAAATTGTAGTTAGATAGTTATAATGATAAAGGTGCATTACTTAAGCCCAATGCACCTTTCTTTATTTTTAACTAATTGAATTAAGTTAAGTAATTGTTCAGATAAATTCAGTTAGTATGAAGTTGTTCTCCTGTGAACCCTTACGACATATTGTTGTTTTAAGCAGTTTTTGCCAGCTCTCCTTGAGCTGGCTTTTTTTTTGCCTATTTTTACTCAAATTACCTGAGCATGGGTAATATGCTCACGCTTTACCCTATTATTGCTAAGCTCACTAGGCTAAAAAAAATTTACAACTATTGCTCCTATCTAAATTAGGTCAATTTTAATCCACAAAGAACAACACGCCCTAGTGCCATTAAGCCCTGCATGCTAAAGTTATTACAGTAATTAATTTAATTAGGCGTACCAATGCGTTATTACCTATCTGTACTTTTTGTTTGTTTAACTTTGTTTTCGGGCATAGTGAACTCTGCTGAAAAGCAACCAGCTTCACCTACAGCACAACAAGAGCAACAAGCTCTTCAACAACTCAAAGAGCCTATGTATAAGCCGCTAATGGAGCGTTACATATTAGATGAGCTAAAAGCAGTTAGGCAAGATCAGCAAAAGCTTCGTGAAGATGTAACTAAGCAGGTTACTCATGCGCAACTTGATACTGCAGATCGCGCATTAACGTACACTACAGATACCATTAATAATGTGTTTTTTATAATTACCGCTACGGCGTCGATTTTAGTTTTAGTGGGTTGGAACTCGTTGCGCGATGTTAAAAATAAAGTAGAAGATATTGTAAATACGCGTGTGAGTGTAATTACAGACGAGTATGAAGACCGATTAAAAATTCTTGAAGAAAAACTACGCGTTCGCTCAGAAGAAATACTCAGCAACCAAGAGCGCATATCGGTGACTAACGAAGTTCATTCGTTGTGGATGCGCGCAAACCTAGAAAGTGATTTTGCGAACAAAATTGAAATTTTTGATGAAATACTCAATCGCAAACCAGAAGATGTGGAAGCCATTGCTTATAAAGCCGATGCACTACTAGAAATTAATGAAACAGCACAAGCCATTGAGCTGTGTAACCAAGCAATTGATATAGACAGCGATTACGGTTATGCCTATTGGCAACGAGCCTGTGCTTATGCATTAACACATAAGCATGCTGATGCATTAGCCGATATTAAAATGGCACTTGAATACTCTCCAAACTTACGTAATGAATTATTACATGAGAGCGCTTTTGCAAGCCTGCATGACAACGACAGCTTTAATACGATAGTGGCTGGTGAAGTTGTTTAAGCACTCAGAATTTGGCCTGTTTGATTAGGCGCAACACCATAAAAAAGGGCCTTGGCCCTTTTTTTTGTTTTTAATGGTAAAGTTTGTTGTGTAATTAGAAGCTTAACTGCGCTCTACAAACTCAGCTCTAGCGTAGAGCTAAGATCAAAAATGATTAATTCACAAAGAGGTTTAGAGACGCTGCGCTTTTAGAGAAGAGCTTAGAAGTTAAAATAATAAAAACAATCAGAAACTGTGCTTCTAACATGAGCAACAAGTCATACTCTCTAAACTTGGTATAAACACAGCTATTCGCGCAGGTTACAAGCTTTTAAAGCAACGCTTGTACTTTTATAATGCCGAGTCAGCATTGGTTTTGCTCTTCTCATTTGCTCCTCCTTTTCTTCTCTGCGTGCATATTGTTTTTTAGGGCTGTCATACACAAATAGGTTTAGAGATGCTGCGCTTTTAGAGTAGTTAGCTTAAGTGCTTCTCGCGCGAGCAAGCTCTGCGCCTACGTGGAAAACTTACACTCAGCAGTTTAATTTACCTGTAGGCGCGCTGCTTGCAGGCGTTTAAAAACGTAGTTTTTAGGATGGTTGAATTAATACCAACCCGCAATAATACTTAATCATTTTTAGGGGCTAAACGTGTCGCTACCTGCGTTAAAAAATTCTCATTTAGAACAACTAAATAGCGAATTTTTTGCCCAGCTATCAACACGTTTTTCCATCCTCAAAATAGATCACTTAATTAAGCGAATTGGTATAAGTAATTAGAAGCTGCTACCCATTTTTTCAGGCATAAAAAAAGCCGCATAAAATGCGGCTTTGGAGGTTAGTCTCACTTCACTTTGGGCGTGTCTCCAAAACTTAGTGAATACGTTACCAAGGAACTGTTATATATTATTTAAGCTATTGACTCTAATGCAATTTTAACCATTTCGTTAAACGTGCTTTGACGCTCATCAGCAGGTGTTGCTTCACCGGTGATTACGTGGTCACTTACTGTAAATAATGCCATTGCGTTTGCGCCGTATTCAGCTGCAACGCCATATAAACCGGCTGTTTCCATATCTACTGCTAGCATGCCTAACTTGTCTAAGTCTTTATAGAACGAGTCGTCTGCTTGGTAGAAAGTGTCGGTTGTAAATACGTTACCTACTTTTGCTTCTATTCCTAGCTCTTTAGCGGCGTTTACACCGTTTAAAAGTAAGTCAAAGTTAGCAATAGCAGCAAAATCGTAGCCACGAACACGTGCACGGTTTACGTTTGAATCTGTGCTTGCACCTTGTGCAAAAATTACGTCACGGATTTTGATATCTGTGCCAATACCGCCACACGTACCAATACGTATAATATTTTTAACGCCAAAGCTTACAATTAGCTCACGTGCATAAATAGACATTGATGGAATGCCCATGCCTGAACCCATGATGCTTACTGGCTTACCTTTGTAAGTACCAGTGAAACCGTACATGTTACGAACACCTGTAACTTGTACTGCATCATCTAAAAAGTTTTCAGCAATATATTGCGCACGTAGCGGATCGCCTGGCATTAATACTGTTTCGGCGAAATCACCAACGTTTGCACTGATATGCGGAGTACTCATTAATTGTTTTCCTTTTTATTTGGCGTTGTTAGCTCATTTAAAAAGCTGTCGCCGTAATCAAGCGCAGATAAGTTAAACCACTGTGCCAGTGTTTGACCGATATCTGCAAAGCTGTTGCGTTCACCTAGTGGTGTGTTACTCATACCTGGTTTATATGCAATAACCGGTACGTATTCGCGAGTGTGCTCAGAACCTGGAAAGGTTGGGTCACAACCGTGATCTGCAGTGATCATTAATATATCATCTGCGTTTAACTGTTTTAGTATAGTTGGTAAATAGTCATCAAATTCTTTTAATGCTTTTGCATAACCTACTGGGTTACGGCGATGACCAAATTTTTCATCAAAATCAACTAGGTTAGTAAAGATTAAGCTATGATCTGGTGCGCTTTTCATTACTTCGCTGGTTTTTTCTAGCAAGTTCATAAGCCCAGGTGCTTTATGCTTTTGGGTTATGCCCTGATGCGCGTAAATATCTGAAATTTTACCAATACTAATTACTTCGCCGCCGTCTTTTGCTAACACATCTAGCAATGTTGGTGCTGGCGGAAGCACTGAATAGTCGCGACGATTACCTGTGCGGGCAAAGTCTTGGCTATTTGAACCCAAAAATGGCCGCGCAATCACTCGTCCTATATTCATTTCATCAAGTAGCGCCCGTGCGATTTCGCAAACTTGATAAAGCTTCTCTAGGCCGAATGACTCTTCATGCGCGGCTATTTGAAACACGCTATCAGCTGAGGTGTAACAGATTGGTTTACCTGTTTTTACGTGCTCTTCACCTAGCTGTTCTAAAATGGTTGTTCCCGATGCATGGCAGTTGCCTAAAATGCCAGGAATACCAGTACGAGCTATAAACTCGTCTATAAATTCTTGTGGGAAACTTGGCTGTGTTTTTGGGAAATATCCCCAATCAAATAACACAGGTACTCCTGCCATTTCCCAATGACCTGATGGCGTGTCTTTTCCGCTAGATAATTCTTTAGCGTAACCCCATGCTCCTTGAGAAGCTTGGCGGTCTGAAATTAAACACGGTTCTCCACCGGCAGCTTCACATGCATCCACTAACCCAAGTTTTGATAGGTTAGGAAGCGATAATGCAGCGCCTGTTTCGTCGTAATATGCTTTTAGTAAGTGAGCGAATGTATTAGCCCCAAGATCGCCGAATTTATCTGCATCTGGTGCTGCACCGATTCCTAGGCTATCTGCCATTAAGATAATTGCTCTTGCCATTTTGACCTCACTTTGATTCTAGGTGGTTACTTTATCCGCTGATCGATTTTTCCGTACAGGACAAAAGTCCTGTTTCATAAAACCTAAACATTATAAATTTGCATTCTTAAGCGAAGCAAAAGAGATTAATCGTGTCTTTTTTGCTATTGTGATCTACCAACAATATATCCTTCTGTGTGGGTGAGAACTTTAGTGACACGAACTACTATTATAGCTATTGCAGGCGCGTCTGCGTCGGGCAAATCTCTTTTTAGCCAAACTATATACAATGAATTGGTTAATGAGCTTGAACCAGGCGCTATCGCCATTATTGAAGAAGATGCTTACTACAAGGATCAGTCGCATTTACCGATGGCGCATCGTACGCAAACGAATTACGACCATCCTGATGCATTTGAACATGCGTTAATGCTTGAGCATTTAACACAGCTTCGTAGTGGAAATTCAGTTGAAGTACCAACGTATGATTATGCACAGCATACACGTAGCGAGAAAACTCGCCGAGTGCCTGCTGCTAAAATACTCATTGTTGAAGGTATTTTATTATTGAGTGACAAAGCGCTTAATAAAGAATTTGATATTAAGGTGTTTATAGATACGCCTTTAGATATTTGCTTAATGCGTCGTATGCAACGTGATATGGAGCAACGAGGCAGAACATTACAATCTGTTGTTGAGCAGTACCAAGCAACTGTTAGACCGATGTTTTATCAATTTATTGAGCCTTCTAAGCATAACGCAGATTTAGTTGTGACTCGAGGCGGTATGAACCGCGTTGCGATTGATATAATAAAAAGTAAGATAAAATATTTACTACAAGAATAACAACGGGAAACATTTGTATGACAACATTTATGAGCTTAGTGGGCATGTGTGTGCTACTAAGCATTGCCTTTGCGGCATCAACTAATCGCAAGGCAATTAATTTAAGAACCGTTGGTATAGCATTTGCGATGCAAGTAGTTATTGGCGGTTTTGTCCTGTTTTTTGAAGCAGGAAAAAATGTGTTAACGAGCATGTCAGCAGCCGTATCGTCGGTTATTGGTTATGCAAACGACGGTATTGGGTTTTTGTTTGGCCCACTTGCCTCACAAGACACATTAGGTTTTATTTTTGCGATTCAAGTTTTGCCCGTTATCGTGTTTTTCTCAGCACTTGTTGCTGTGTTGTATCACCTTGGCATTATGGATTGGATAATTAGGATTTTAGGCGGCGGTTTACAAAAATTATTGAAAACCTCTCGCACAGAATCGCTTTCAGCGACGGCAAATATTTTTGTTGGCCAAACTGAAGCACCGCTAATAGTTAAGCCATTTATAGCAACGATGACCAAATCGGAATTGTTTGCTGTGATGGTAGGTGGCTTAGCCACTGTGGCAGGCTCTGTAATGGCCGGTTACGTTATTATTGGCGTAGATCTTAAGTATTTAATAGCAGCGAGCTTTATGGCTGCTCCTGGTGGTTTTTTAATGGCAAAAATGATTGTGCCAGAAACTGAAACGCCTAAAGATAACTTAGCAGATCTAGATTTAAATGATGATGATAAACCAGTTAATGTAATTGATGCAGCTGCATCAGGTGCAGCAAACGGTATGCATTTAGCACTTAATGTAGGTGCAATGTTACTTGCTTTTGTAGCGCTAATTGCACTACTAAACGGTTTATTAGGTGGTATTGGCGGGTGGTTTGATTACCCAACATTAACGCTTCAAGAAATATTAGGCTATTTATTTGCTCCTGTTGCATGGTTACTCGGTGTACCGTGGGATGAAGCAATTATAGCCGGCAGCTTTATTGGTCAAAAGATAGTAGTAAACGAGTTTGTTGCTTACTTAGACTTTATAAATTATCGCGATACGTTAAGCGCGCACACACAAGCAATTGTTACTTTTGCTCTATGTGGCTTTGCTAACTTATCATCGATAGCCATTTTACTAGGTGGGTTAGGCGGTATGGCGCCTAGTCGGCGGAAGGATATCGCACGCTTAGGGCTCAGAGCAGTGTTAGCAGGATCTATGGCTAACCTTATGAGCGCAGCAATTGCTGGGTTTTTCCTCTCGCTAGCTTAGAAACTTATTGAGATGAACACCGGTGTTGCAAAACAAGAGGATAGCGCTTTAAGGGGTTAAAGCTCTATCTGACTTGAACGATACTTCACCAAGGGCCGCAAGGCCCTTTTATCGTTCTAAGCCTTCCATATTAATACACTCCACAACCTTCAAGCTATTTAACCTTATTTATGGTTATACATAACTTAAATAAACCAATATCTTAGTAACAAATTCACATCCTAGATTCAAATTGTAAGTGCATAACTTGTTTTGGCTAGATTAAGT
>NZ_WTKZ01000038.1:0-40498 GCF_011378805.1 Pseudoalteromonas sp. Z9A6 | reverse complement strand
TTTAGATAATCAGAACATCGATGCTAGGTGTGGTTCGCTAGACGCTTACCTAAGGCGAGCCCCGCAGAAGGACGCCCCGACACAAAGATAGTGTAGCATTTGCTATGTGACTCTCTACCGCTGTGGGCAGTACGACATTACTAGGATTTAATTAAGAGAAACCCGTTACAGCAATGTGACGTTTTTTTTGCTTTTTAAAATTAAGAAAAACATCCCCCTTTAAATTCAACAACAAAACTAGTTGCGTCTATTCGCGCGTGCTAAAATCCAATTTTTATGAATGATGATATAGAGGTCTAGTTTGCCTACAGCTGATTACCAAAAGGTGCTTGATGAAATAGCACATGAAGTACGCCCTTTATTATCACAAGGAAAAGTAGCTGATTATATACCGGCCCTTGCAGAGGTCGATCCTGAGCAATTTTCTATCGCTATTTATACAACTGATGGTAAAACTGTATGTGCGGGGGATTGCTCTCAACGTTTTACCATTCAGTCTGTTTCAAAAGTTATGACACTTACTATGGCACTGCAACGTTATGGTGATGAACTTTGGCATCGAGTTGGAAAGGAGCCTTCAGGTACTGCCTTTAATTCGCTTACACAGCTTGAGTTTGAAAAAGGGATCCCTCGTAACCCTTTCATAAATGCAGGCGCAATTGTAACGTGTGATGCGTTATACAGCCGCTTATCTGCACCAATGCATTCTATGCTCGAGACCTTTAGGTTGTTAGCTGGTAATAGAGGGATAGTGATTGATAAAAAAGTCGCTAATTCTGAGTATGAATTTAGACACCGTAATGCTGCTATGGCACATTTAATGAAGTCGTTTGGTAATTTTGAAAATGAAGTCGATGATGTTTTATGGTCTTACTTTAACTTTTGTTCTATTGAGCTCAACTGTATTGAATTAGCCAAAGCTTATAATTTTTTAGCAAATAAAGGTGTTGATAATCGATCGGGCGATCGTGTTTTAAGTAGCCGTCAAAATAAGCAGCTTAATTCGCTATTATTTACCAGTGGCTTATATGATGCTGCGGGGGATTTTGGTTACAGAGTAGGTATGCCAGGTAAATCGGGAGTGTCAGGGACTATTTTAGCTGTGTTACCAAATAAGTTTACTGTAGCTGTTTATTCTCCGGGGCTTAATTCGTTTGGTAACTCCGTTGCAGGAATAGCAGCATTAGAACTGCTATCTAAAAAGCTCGATATTTCTATTTTTTAGGAAATCGATAGGGAGCAATAATTGCTCCCACCGTTATTTATTGTTCCCAATAAACTTGTTCTAAACAATCTTCACGTTCAGGTAAACCACGAGATAAACGCGGAGAGTGCTGAACTAATACTTCATAGCTCGCTCGGTTAGCATATTTACTAATTTGCGATAGTGACGAGTAAGTAATAGCTTGTTGCTGATGTTTAGCTGAGTTTGCCACATTAAGCTTATGGTAAACATTCGCTGACAAATCATGTAGTACAGCCGCAAGTGCGCAGTCACCTGCACCATTGGTGTTTTTTATTGAATCAGGTCCACCCATAAATGGGGCCGTATGACTATATGCTCTGATAGGTTCATCACACTCATCTTTACGCATAGCTCGTGAGAATTCGTAACGGTTAAAATCAGGTATGGCGCCTGGTAGTAACGGGTATTCGGTTTCACGCTTTAAGCTTTCGTCTACGTAGCCGGCCATAAATAAGCCTTTTTCGCCAGCGGTACAAATAACTAAGTCTACCCAATCAAGTGCTTTATCAGCAGCTAGAAGAGGATCTTCAAAACCTGTAATAGCTAAACCTTCTTCTTCGTTCATAGCAAGAATATCAACATGCTTTTCAACAAAGTTTGCCCACCAAGTAGGGTCTTGTTCAATTAAGAACTTAGTACCGAGTGTAAGCACAACTGGCACACCTGCGTCATTAGCGTATTTTACCGCTTGCATAGTGGCTTCAGTCATTGTTTCGCTACCTTGAGTACGCATAAGATAGGCACTAATCACTAACGCTGATGAATTCTCAATAAGGTCTTTATCGATAGATTCAGGACGTAAGTGATTCATTAGGCCTGCACTTATTGCAAAAGTACGCTCACCGGTTTCATCAATTAATGTAAAACAACGGCCTACAGGCCCATCAACTGGTTGAAGGTAGTTTAAGTCTACACGGCTTGAGGTATTACATAAAAAACGGTAAGCGTAGCTACCTATTTTTATATTTTCGCTCATTACGCCTAATAAAACTGAGCGATCATCTGCAAGTACAGAGTAGTTGTGCATAGTGTTACCAATGGTTCCACCGGCAAACTCAAAATCAACCATATTGTTTAATTTTAAACGATCGTATAAGGCGTTTGTTGTATCGCTATCAATAACTTGCGACATCCCTCTACGTAGTTGAAATTCGTCAAGGAAAGCTTGATCAACTTTTGCCTCTATATCAACAACGATCTGATCGATACCCGTAATATAACTACGTTGTAATCGCTCTGTTGCGTTAAGTTGATTGGTAAGTGGATCTTTGGCTTCCACTGGAAAATAATGTTTATGCCTGCGGCGTCCAGGAAATTTCATTTGCTACCCGTGTTGTGAGCTAAATAAAAAAAGCGTGAGATTATAGCGTAAATCAGCACGAGTGAGCCATTACAAACGGGTAAATATTGTTTTATTTTTGGAATAAAGTAATGAATGGCGCACTTTAGAGTGCTAACTAGGTATAATTACAGCATAAAAGGTTATTTAAGTAGAAATAATGAACGAACCATTTGATGATTCCTACTGGATGGAACAAGCGCTTTTGTATGCAAAGCAAGCAGAGCTGCTTGATGAAATTCCGGTTGGAGCAATTGTAGTCAAAGATAACCAGCTAGTTTCAGTCGGGTATAACCGCTCAATAACGGATAATGACCCATCTGCCCATGCCGAAATGATTGCAGTGCGAGAAGCTGGAAAAGTCCTTAACAATTACCGCTTAATTGATTGCACCCTATACGTAACGTTAGAGCCTTGTTCTATGTGTGCGGGATTGTTAGTGCATAGCAGAATAAAGCGTTTAGTATTTGGAGCAGTCGATGCTAAAACAGGGTCTGCGGGTTCAATTATGAATTTATTACAAGAGCCTAAGTTAAATCATCAAGTTGAGGTGTGTGGTGGTGTTTTGGCACAGCAGTGCGGTGATACTATTTCGAATTTTTTTAAACGTAGAAGAGCGCAAATTAAAGCAGCTAAGAAAGCTGCTCGTGATGAACAAATAAATAAGCCTAACTAAAGCTAACTAGCGATTGGCTCTATTTCTGATTCAGCCATTTGCTGCATAGCAAACATTCGGCGACGCCAGATGATTTTTTTGTGTAGTTTTCGCAACATAACACGACGACGTGTGGCCGTTGAATAAATGACATTGCGTTTTAATCTTTGTGTGCGTCTACGTTTTAGCATGTTTTCTCCTAATGCAAGAGTGAGAAAGGCACGGGTATATCTTATAAAATAATGATATACAATTAACACACATTAGTGATCATTTGATGACAAGTAAACAGATATTTAATTTACTTAAATTTTGCTTACTGGCTTGCTCAAAAAACTGATACCTATACAAATCTTAGTTATTGTTTTCACTCGGTTGTTCGGGCTCAATTATAGGCTGTTGTTTTTCTGTTTGCGCTTCATCTTTGTTACTTTTTTCGTCACTTTCTTCATTTAGCTTTAGCTCGGTATCAGTGCTCTGCTCTGTGATTGGTTCTGGTTCAGGTTCTACAGCAATAGCATTATTCTCATCTAGCCAAACAAGTGCATCGTAATAGCGACGAATATTATCAACATATTTAACCGCTACATCGCCACGCGCATAACCATAGCGAGTTTTACGGTAATAGCGCTTTTTAATTAACAGCGGTAAGCGTTTTTTTACATCAGCCCATTTATCAGGGCTTGCGCCTTGCTGCTCGGTAATTATACGCGCGTCGTTAACGTGCCCCCAACCTACATTGTAAGCCGCTAGTGCAAGCCATGTTCTATCAGGTTGAGGAATTCTATCAGGAATACGCTTAATCAGTTTACTTAAATACTTACCACCACCGCGAATATTTTGCTCTGGCTCTAAGCGGTTGGTAACACCTACTTGTTTTGCTGTACTGCGGGTTAGCATCATAATACCGCGAACGCCTGTTGGCGATTTAGCGCGAGGATTCCACATAGATTCTTGATAGCTAAGTGCCGCTAATAAACGCCAATCAAGGCTACCAGCATATTGTTCAAACCATGGTTGGTATGTTGGTAAGGTTTCTTTGATAGCTTCGATATAAGCAAGGGTATTTACATAGTTAAATTGGCGCACGTGGCCAAAGTATTTTTCTTCAAGTACGTAGAGCTGATTACTCTGTTTTATATCGCCAAAAAATGGCACTAATAAGGAGTATAAAGAATCATCTTTTGATTTATTAAGTATCCATGCAATCGGGTCGTTATGACTAACAGAAAAACCGATACTTAAATTTGGATGATAACGTCGAAACAGCGATAGGGTATGTGTATCAGCGAGTGTGTAATCTATTTCGCCATCAATAACTGCTTGAAGTAGTTCTTCTTCATCAAACTCTTCGCTTTCTATCCAAGTAAGATCTGGATTGTTTTTTTTCATTTTTTGCAGAGTAAGCGAATGACTACTTTTAGCGATAACAGTAAAGTTGCCATCTAAGTCGGCAAACTCTCGAGGGCGAACACGTCCTTGCTTATAAACTAACTTTTGGCTGATTGTTCTGTAAGTTGGTCCATAACGGTATTGCTCTGCACGGGTTTTATTATAGGTAAGTCCTGAGGCAATTAAATCTAAATCGCCGCTTTCCAGGCGTTCAAACATATCGGATAAGTTAAAAAATGGCACTATTTCAAGCTCTACACCTAGATATTCAGCAAATGCTTGAGATAGCTCATATTCAAAGCCTTGTTCACCTTGAACGGCTTGATAATAATTACTAGCACTTGCAAGTGTACCCACACGTATTTTGTTTTGTTCTTTTATTTGGGCGAGTTGAGTTGGCTGCTCTTGCATATCACATGCACATAACAGCATAACTAAAGTAATGATTATTATTAGTTTTTCTTTGAACATTGAGTGCCCCTTAAGCTCGCCAGCCACCGTTATAGCAAAACTAAGCCATCGCGTCACTTTACCTTTTATTTTATTAACCAAAAGAGGCTATAAATAAAGCTAAAAAGTTAATTTTATGAAAAGCGTAATTTTGAGTTAAATCTGAATGCTAATTGGACTATAATGCGTGCCTAAAATATCGTTCAATCCCTAACCCCGGATGAAATTACCTATGTTGATCCTTCGTGGTGCACCAGCACTTTCAGAGTTCAGAGTTAATAAAATTTTAGCGCGTTGCCAACAATCGCAACTTCCAGTCACTAACGTATACGCCGAGTATGCTCACTTTGCCGATTTAACATCGCCGTTGAGTAGCTCTGAGCAAACCAAGCTTGAAAAACTATTAACTTACGGTCCAACTATTGCTGAGCATACCCCAGCTGGCAAACTTGTACTTGTTACACCTCGCCCAGGTACCATTTCACCTTGGGCATCTAAAGCTACCGACATCGCCCACAACTGTGGTTTAAAGCAGGTTCACCGTGTTGAACGCGGTATTGCTTATTATGTTGAAGGTGATTTAAACGCAGAACAACTTGCACAAGTAACTGCGTTATTGCACGACCGCATG
The DNA here is from genome assembly GCF_011378805.1 of Pseudoalteromonas sp. Z9A6. NCBI lineage: Bacteria > Pseudomonadati > Pseudomonadota > Gammaproteobacteria > Alteromonadales > Pseudoalteromonadaceae > Pseudoalteromonas > Pseudoalteromonas sp. Z9A6. Next base: position 34,785 of record NZ_WTKZ01000038.1, on the reverse strand, counting down.
ACTGAAGCCACACACAATGAACTTGAAGATGCGGCTCAGCTGTTTCGCAGTGATGCCCCACGCCAAATGTCGTCTGTCGATATTTTAGATGGTGGACGCGAAGCACTAGCAACAGCCAATGTTGAGCAAGGCTTTGCGCTTGCTGATGACGAAATAGACTACTTAGTAGAAAATTTTACAAAGTTAGGACGTAACCCTAACGACATCGAATTGTTTATGTTTGCACAAGCGAACTCAGAGCATTGTCGCCATAAAATATTTAATGCTGACTGGACAATCGATGGTAAAGAGCAGCCAAAATCGCTGTTTAAAATGATTAAAAATACGTTTGAGCTAAATCCTGAAAATGTATTGTCGGCGTATAAAGATAACGCGGCAGTAATGAAAGGCTCAAAAGCGGGTCGCTTCTTCCCAAATGCGCAAGGTGAATATGCGTATCATCAAGAAGACATTGAAATACTAATGAAAGTTGAAACTCATAACCACCCAACAGCTATTGCGCCATTCTCAGGTGCTGCTACAGGTTCTGGTGGTGAGATTCGCGATGAAGGCGCAACTGGTCGTGGCTCTAAGCCAAAAGCAGGGTTAGTTGGCTTTACTGTATCAAATTTACGTATTCCAGGTTACGAGCAACCGTGGGAAAGCGATTTTGGTAAGCCGGTTCGTATTGTAAACGCACTTGATATAATGACAGAAGGTCCACTAGGTGGCGCTGCATTTAATAATGAGTTTGGTCGTCCTAACTTATTAGGCTACTTCCGTACTTACGAAGAAAAAGTAACAAGCCATAACGGTGAAGAAGTACGTGGTTACCATAAACCAATTATGCTTGCCGGTGGTTTAGGTAATATTCGCTCTGATCATGTTCAAAAAGGTGATATTCCTGTAGGCGCTAAATTAATTGCGCTAGGCGGGCCTGCAATGAACATTGGTTTAGGCGGTGGTGCTGCATCAAGTATGGCCTCAGGTCAGTCAAACGAAGATTTAGACTTTGCTTCAGTACAGCGCGAAAACCCAGAAATGGAACGTCGTTGCCAAGAAGTTATCGATAAATGTTGGCAGCTAGGCGATGAAAACCCAATCGCGTTTATCCATGATGTAGGTGCCGGCGGTTTATCTAACGCGTTTCCTGAGCTTGTTAATGATGGCGGACGTGGTGGTAAGTTCCAATTACGTAGCATCCCTAACGATGAGCCAGGCATGGCACCACACGAAATTTGGTGTAATGAATCACAAGAGCGTTATGTACTCGCTGTTGGCGTAGAGGACTTTGACCGCTTTGAAGCAATTTGTAAGCGCGAACGTGCCCAGTACGCTGTTATTGGTGAAGCAACAGCTGAACCTCACTTAACAGTGTCAGACAGCCACTTTGAAAATAATCCTGTTGATTTGCCGCTGGACGTATTATTAGGTAAAGCACCTAAAATGCACCGCGATGTAACGTCAAAGCAAGTTGTTGGCAAAGCGCTTGATATCACATCAATAAATGCAGCAGATGCAGCGCAGCGCTTAATGCGTTTACCAACCATTGCAGAAAAAACATTCTTAATAACAATCGGCGATCGCTCAGTTACGGGTTTAGTAGCGCGCGACCAAATGGTTGGTCCTTGGCAAGTACCTGTTGCTAACTGTGCTGTAACTGCGGCAACGTATGACACTTACCACGGTGAAGCTATGTCACTCGGTGAGCGTACTCCGGCTGCATTACTTAATTACGGTGCATCTGCTCGTTTAGCTGTGGCAGAGTCGTTAACTAATATTGCCTGTGCAAATATTGGTAGCCTTGAAAACATTAAGTTATCGGCAAACTGGATGGCAGCAGCGGGTCACCCAGGTGAAGATGCTGGTTTATATGAAGCTGTTAAAGCCGTAGGCGAAGAGCTTTGTCCTGCGCTTGGTTTAACGATTCCTGTAGGTAAAGATTCTATGTCGATGAAAACGACATGGAAAGATGAAGGTGACTCACAAGAGAGGTCAGTAACATCGCCGCTTTCACTGGTTATAACTGCGTTTGGTCGTGTTGACGACGTACGTAAAACAGTAACTCCACAACTGCGCACAGATAAAGGCGATACATCGCTTATATTAGTTGATTTAGGTGCGGGTAAAAACCGCATGGGCGCATCAAGCCTTGCACAAGTTTATAAGCAATTAGGTGATGTAACCCCTGATGTTGATAGCCCTGAGTTATTAAAAGGCTTCTATAACGCAATGCAAGCACTTGTGGCTGATAGTAAGTTACTTGCTTATCATGACCGCTCAGATGGTGGTTTATTTACCACAGTAGCTGAAATGGCGTTTACGGGTCATACCGGTGTAACGGTTGATTTAGCAGCTTTAACAGGTTCAGACATTGAAGCGCTTTATAACGAAGAGCTAGGTGCGGTAATTCAAGTTGCAAATGCTGATTTAGATGCAGTAAATGCGGTGTTTGAACAACATGGTATAGCAGCCATTAGTCACAATATTGGCACGCTTAACAGTGACGATGCGATTATATTTAACCGTGGCGAAAATACGGTACTTAATCATACGCGTACTGAGCTTCGTACTATTTGGGCTGAAACAACGTATCAAATGCAAGCGCGCCGTGATAACCCTGAGTGTGCTAAGCAAGAGTTTGATGCTAAATTTGATGCAAAAGATCCAGGCTTAAACGTAAAACTTAACTTTGATTTAAATGAAGATATAGCAGCGCCATACATTGCAACAGGTGCTAAACCGCAAATGGCTATTTTACGTGAGCAGGGTGTTAACTCTCATTTAGAAATGGCGGCGGCGTTTAATCGCGCAGGTTTTGCAGCCGTTGATGTACACATGAGCGACATTTTAGAAGGTCGTTTAACACTAGAGCAATTTAAAGGTTTAGTGGCCTGTGGTGGTTTCTCATACGGTGACGTACTTGGTGCGGGTGAAGGTTGGGCTAAGTCTATTTTGTTTAACGACATGGCACGCGATCAATTCCAAAACTTTTTCCACCGTGAAGATACTTTCAGCTTAGGTGTATGTAACGGTTGCCAAATGTTATCAACGTTAAAAGAGTTGATCCCTGGTACTGAACATTGGCCGCGCTTTGTAACTAATAAATCAGAGCGTTTTGAAGCACGCTTTAGTTTAGTAGAAATACAAGAGAATCCGTCTGTGTTCTTTAACGGAATGGCTGGCTCGCGTATGCCTATAGCGGTTTCTCATGGTGAAGGTCATGCTGAGTTTGCAAACGATGCAGCCACTAAAGCGGCGCTTGATAGCGGCACTGTAGCGGTTAAATTTGTAGATAACTACGGTAACCCTACAACGCAGTACCCAGCGAATCCTAATGGTTCTCCAGAAGGTATTACCGGTATTACGTCAACTGATGGTCGTGCCACTGTAATGATGCCGCATCCAGAACGTGTATTCAGAAGCGTTGCCAATTCTTGGCACCCAGATGAGTGGCTCGAGGATAGCCCGTGGATGCGTATGTTCCGTAATGCACGTAAAAACGTAGGTTAATTATATTTACGTTTATACAAGTTAGATTCATAATCTTACTGTAAAATAAAAAAGGCTGCATTGTGCAGCCTTTTTTGATTATACCAATCTGCTTATATATGGGGTCTATTTAACGTTAAAAAAATTACGCTAGAACTAGGCAAAAGTTTTTATATCTAGTTGTTCTAAATAAAAAACTTTTAACGACGTTATAGTGCAATTTAATTCGTTAAATTGATCAAAGATTTATGCAGGTTGGTATTAGTATAGCTAAAAGCACAAAGCATTTAAGGATAGTATGTTTAAGCGAGTTGGTTTAATTGTTGGCGTTTTATTACTAAGTACCTTACTGCTTGGTTATGTATTTCGCTTGCCTTTATTACAGTGGGCTATAGCGCCTGAGCTCGAAAAAGCGGGTGTCACATTAAACTGCCTTGATTTTTCAATTACGTCTGAACTAAATATTCATGCTGATAAAGTGTGTGTAAATTATCAAAATCAACAATTACAACTTACTGGTATTACTGCAAATACAAAGCGTGTAGATATTGAAAATGCAGTGCTAACAGTTAATCCACTCCCTAAAAGTGATAATGCTAATCAGCTTGCTAAAAATCTCGATTTAGCACTTCCCTTAAATCGCCCATTAATCAATATTAAACAGCTTGTAGTAAAAAGTGATGAGCTCAATAAGCCACTTAAAATAAGCATATTAGAACCCGAACTAAATAAATTTAATGTCTCAGGTGATATAAACGCAAGTGCAATTTTGACTGCTAATAAAGTAAGGGGTCAGTTTGAAATTAATGACACTTTTTTAAAGCACGTTATAAACACTAAAAATACATTAATAGCAGATTTTAACTTTAATACTCAGCAAGCATTTAGCTTTGATGGTATAGAACTTGAGTTAAATGGCGATATTAGCTCCCAGTTTGCTCACACGTATGAGCAGTGCAAAGTTAACGTATTAACCACTGGTAAATTGGCGACGCGTTTTAATTTAAATAGCCAAGCGTTAATGTTTAATACCGATTTGCTTAATAACAAAATTAATTTAACACCAAGCTGTACTGAGTTAATTCCACCAAGTGAATATGCAGGCTTTATTAGCAAACAAGTGCCTTTAAATTGGCAACTTAAACTCCCTCAATCAATTCGCTTAGAGGCTAGTGAGCTCAGTGTTCCTGCAATTAATTTGGTAAGCGTGGGCGATAAGCAATTTGATATTTTAATAACAGATACAACACTAAATATTACATCTCCATTTGAAGACTTACAGACAACTTTGTCAGCTCAAATAAATACACCTGATATAAATAATATTAGCGTTAATGCTCAGTTATCTGACGCTGCAATTAAAGGCGATTACGTCGTTATGCTTGAAAATTTACCTGAGTTTGCACCTGCAACAGCGAATGGGCTTAGCCTTAGTGGTCACTTTAATATAAGTGAGTTTATAGACTCAAAACCCATTGGGCTTATAAATGCTAAATTAACGCTTAATAGTGTAGATGCGTTTAATATAAGTGCAGTGCAATACCAAGGTGATTTAACAGCAAAAATGGATAAACAGTTAAACGCAGAGGCAGCGTTAACTCAGCAATTAAAAAGCGCAGAATATAAAGAATTTAAAGTCACAGATATAAGTAACACATTAACAGCAAATGCTAATTTAGGCGTAGGTGAGTTATTTGCTGATCTAACAGCAAAAACGAATATAAAGGCTGTTAATAGCCCCGACATAAAACTTAATAATATAAAAGTAGAGTCTACGGGCTTGCAAAGCCGTGCACTAAAAGCCACGCATCACGCATTTATAAACGATGTTGAGTTAGTGATAAATCATCATATGTCGTCGCAAGCTCATCCATTTGAAGTGGTTATTCCTGAACAAAGTGCGCTGTCGTTAAATGCGTTTATTAGTCAATTTGAGCCACTTGCACAGTTAACAGAGGGCGAATTTAATGGCTATATTAGTGGCGATATAAACTTACAAAATGCACTGTTCAATATAGGGATTAGTCATACAAGTGCATTGTATAACGATTACCTTGCGAGCGATTTAAGGAGTACATTTAGCGGGGAATATAATTCAGGTAAGCTTAATGTAAAACCAACTACCTTTAATTTAAATGAGCTTAGGGCGGGTGCCGTAGTTAAAGCGATTGAAGGGCAATGGCAAGTTAATAACAATACCGCGCTTATAAATGATGTAAAAGGAAGTGTGTTTGGTGGCGAGTTTTCGTTAGATAGCTACACAGTAGGGAAGCCAAACCAAGTTGCTAATGTTAAGTTTGATAATATTGATGCAAGCAAACTTGTTACACTCGACGATAAGTCGGGCATTGTATTAACGGGACGCTTGGCGGGGTCTTTACCGGTTCACTTTGATAGTGGAAAAATTGAGATAATTGACGGAAGCTTATTTAGCCAAGGAACAGGTAATTTAAAAATTACCAATAATGCCGCTTTTGATTCAGTAATGCAGCAACAGCAAGAGTTACAACCTGTTTTAGGTCTATTAACTAATTTAGATATTCAAAAACTTAATAGCAGTGTGGCACTAAAAAATGATGGTTGGTTAAAACTAGGGGTTAATTTGCAAGGCTATAATAAAGCAGAGCAGCAGCAGGTTAACTTTAATTATAACCACGAAGAAAACGTATTTACACTTTTACGCGCACTACGTTTAAGTGACGAAATTACACAAAAAGTTGAGCAACAATACTCACAAAAAGGAAACTAATAATGAGACAGTCGTTATTGATAAAAGTACTGCTCGCACTGAGTGCTATTAGTGCACTAAGTGCTTGCACGCATCGTGTTGAGGTGTCTGCTAAAGAGCCCATTACTATTAATTTAAATGTGAAGGTCGATCACGAAATTCGCGTAAAAGTAGATAAAGAACTCGACAATTTATTTAGTGACGACAGTGAGTTATTTTAAGGAGCTAGAACATGAATACGAAGAAAAAATTAAACATTATTACGTTAGTTAGTGCAGTATGTATGTCGTTCTCTGCGTGGGCTATTAGCCTTGATGACGCTAAAAACCAAGGTTTAGTAGGTGAAGATAGCTCTGGTTATTTAGGACTTGTTGTACAAAACGCAGAGGCAAAAGCCGTTGTTGATGACATAAATGCAAAGCGTAAAGCGCAGTACTTAAAGCTCGCTAAAAAGAATAACTTGTCGCTTTCACAAGTAGAAGCACTTGCTGCCGCTAAAACAATTGAAAAAACCCAAAGTGGTCATTACGTTGAAGTAAATGGTAACTGGGTTAAAAAATAATCTTAAGTATTACTTGTTTTGCAAAAGGTTTGCACAAACTTTTGTACAAACCAAGATAAAACCGAGCATTTAAGCGCTCGGTTTTTTACAGCCTTCAAGCAACTGCTGCCAAAAATCAATCCCCTTACGTCTTGCTAAGTTTATATTATGCTCAGGAATAGATTCAGGCTCGTTATAACTATCAAGTGCTTCGCTCATGCTTGCTTCGCGGATTAAATGCAAAGTAGGAAAGGGCGCTCTATTTGTGTAGTTTGCGGCATCGGTTTCATCACTGTCGGCAAATACATAATCTGGGTGAAAATTAGCGATTTGATACTTACCTTCAAAGCCTTGCGCGACTAAAAGTGCATTAGCTAAATCGACCAAGTCTAAAAAGTCTTCAAAGTCACTAAAGCCGTTGTCAAACATGATAAGGGTTGTTTCGCGCTTTGGTTCACGGTCAAGCTCAACACATTGCTCAAGCATATCCATTACAGCATCATCCATGCTCGTTGCAGAGCTTACTATGTAATGAATACAGTTATTTTCTACTTCTTTTCGAGCAAATGGGCAAAAGTTATATTTAACAATAACAGATGACACCCATTCACGGGTTTGGCTTATAGCTATGTTGGTCACGGTTTTGGCTCTAAATATTGATTAATAATGTTAAGTGTTTTTTGTATAGCACCTTGGTTTTTAGTTACGCATTGCGCAGCTTTAATACCTAAGGTTAGGCACGCTTTTGTATTTTGGCTAAACGTTATAAGCTGCTTTGCGAGTTCGTCGTTACTATCAACCACTACAGCACCTTTGAGCTTTGTTAGCTCGGGATAAACATGATCAAAATTGTATGTGTGTGGACCTGTTATTACACCTACCGAAAACGCCGCTGATTCCAGTGGATTATGCCCACCTCTGCGAATTAAGCTGCCACCAATAAAGCTCACATTTGCAGCGCCATATAAACACTGTAATTCACCAAGCGTATCAGCAAGGAGTATTTGCTCATTATTATAGTTATTTTGGCTACGACGGCTAAAGCTAAGTGGGCTTTGCGTTAAAAGCTCTGCCACTTTGTCAAATTGCTCTGGATGGCGCGGGGCAATTATAAGTAATGCGTTCGGTTGCTTTTTTAGTAATTCTTGATGGGCTAAAAGTACCAGCTCATGCTCAACAGGATGTGTTGAGCCTGCTACCCATACAAAGCGTTCATCGTTATTGTCTTCATTGCTGTTATAAAGCTGTTTAAGGTTGAGTACTTCAGCTAATTGCTCTTCACTTGGTGTTATATCAAATTTAATTGAACCTGTTACATAGCTTTTTGAAGCTTCAAGACCAAGTTCAATAAAGCGTTTAGCATCTGCCTTGTTATGACTCGCAAGTACCGTAATTGAGCGCATAATAATATGGGTTAATTTAGCGACCTTTTGATAGCCTTGCTGCGACTTTTCAGAGAGTCTTGCATTGATGACAAGTACTGGTATGTTTTTTTTGTGGCTTATCGCCATTAAATTTGGCCATAGCTCGGTTTCTAAAATACATAATGCTTGTGGCTTTATACGCTTTAAAAATCGAGCCGTTGCAAACGGGAAATCGATTGGTAAATAGCTACACGCTACAGTATTTTTAAACTGGCTAAGTATTTGCTCTCTGCCTGTTGGAGTATTACAGGTTATAAGTATATTTAAATTTGGATGCACTTTTTGCAAAGCTTTAATAAGTGGCGTTGCGGCAAGTACCTCGCCAACAGAAGCACAATGAAAAACTAAAGGTTTAGTTTTAACCGTAAATAAAGACTTACTGACAAACCCAAAGCGCTCTTTAAAGTGTGCACGATAGCCTTGGTTTTTTTTACCTCGTAAAATATAGAGATAAAATACAATCAGTGGGCTAATAATAATTAATGCGAATGAGTAAAAAATGCGTGCCATACTGATCTTTCTTAAAGGGAAGTGGCGTTAGTTTACCGTGAAATAGCTGTTTTCTAAACAGACTCGTTATAAAATATGGTCTGGGTTCAGTTATAACCCGATAAAATACACACAATTAAATAAAATTATGGAATAATGAATTTAATTTTTCCTGCCATTTCAGTTCCAAGAGGAATTTTTTCATGTCAATTATCGATTCAGTGGCAACTAGCTACGTTGAAACATTAAACCGTCATCAGGCATTATTTGAAACGATGGAGGCTTATCATCAAGAATCTATGCAATTGTTAGAAGCATGCCATAGTGCATTACAAGCTGGTGGCAAGATTGTTTGGTTTGGTAACGGTGGTAGTGCAGCAGATGCACAGCATTTAGCAGCAGAATTTGTAGTGCGTTATAAATTAGAACGTGGTCCGCTTGCTTCAATGGCATTGACCACTGACACCTCAATTTTAACAGCGCACAGCAACGACTATCACTTTGATACGGTGTTTGAACGCCAAGTTCAAGCGTTATGTAAGCCAGAAGATTTAGTTATTGGTTTAACCACATCAGGTACTAGTAACAATATTAATTTAGCATTAGAGGCTGCAAATAAACTAGGCGCTTTTACTGTGGCATTAACTGGGCGTGATGGCGGTAAAGTAAAAGATATAGCTAAGTTACCTATTATTATAAAAAATGACGAAACAGCACGTATTCAAGAAGCTCACATGTTTATAGGTCACTGGTTATGTGAAGCCATGGATATGGTTGTTGCGGAGCAGCAGTAATGGATTTATCGTTATTAAAAAACTTATCAGCGGCACGAATATTAGTTGTTGGCGATGTAATGCTAGACCGCTATTGGTATGGTGATACAGGTCGCATTTCGCCAGAAGCGCCAGTACCGGTTGTTAAAGTAAGTAAATTTGAAGACAAAGCGGGCGGTGCAGCTAACGTTGCAAAAAATATAGCGCGGTTAGATGCAAAAGTTGGCTTATTGGGTTTAATTGGTGAGGACGAAAGCGGGCAGATTTTAGAGACCATCCTAAAAGGTGAAAAAATAAGCTCACAATTAGTGAGTGTATGTGATTTACCGACTATTTCAAAAATGCGTGTTATTAGCCGCCACCAACAATTGGTTCGACTTGATTTAGAAGAAATGTTTACTGAGCAACATAGCCAGCTTTTATTAAACCGCTTAGAGCTTGTACTTGATGAATACGACTTTATTGTGTTCTCTGATTACAGCAAAGGATCTTTGAGTTTAATTAAAGAAATGGTAAGCCTTGCTAAGAGCGCCGGAAAAACGGTTTTAATCGACCCTAAATCGCCAGATTTACATTTATATGAAGGTGCTGATTACATTACACCTAACTTACATGAGTTTAAGTTAGCGGGTGGTCAAACCGATTCAGAAGAGGCTTTAGCCGCAAGTGCGCGTGATTTAATAAGCAAAAATGGCATTAAAGCCATGTTACTTACGCGTTCTGAGCAAGGTATGTCGCTTATTAGTGCAGATGAAAAATTTGATTTTGCAGCGCAAGAGCTTGAAGTAAGCGATGTAACCGGGGCCGGTGATACGGTTATAGCTACACTCGCGGTTATGCTTGGCGCGGGCATGGAACCTAAAGATGCTGTCGAAATTGCTAATTTAGCCGCAGGTATCGTTGTGAGTAAGTTTGGGGCTGCAACTGTCTCGCCAGAAGAGCTAAGCCGCAAGCTTGGTCAGTATTTACATACTACGGGTGAGCATTACCAAACACCATTTGATGATGTACTTCAGCATATTGAATTTGCAAAACAAAACGGCGAAACCATTGTATTCACTAATGGCTGTTTTGATATTTTACATGCTGGGCATGTACGTTATTTAGCGCAAGCTAAAGCACGAGGCGATAGACTCGTCGTTGGATTAAATAATGATGAATCAATTACGCGTTTAAAAGGGGCAGAACGTCCTATTAACCCGCTAGATGAGCGTGCGATGGTACTTAGCGCACTTTCATCTGTTGATTGGGTTATTCCGTTTGGTAGCTTAGATGAAAACGACACTCCCGCTAAATTAATTGAGCAGATAAGCCCTGATATTTTAGTCAAAGGTGGAGATTACACTGTAGATCAAATAGCGGGTGCTGAGCATGTACTTCGCCATGGCGGAAAAGTTGAAGTGCTTGAATTTTTAGATGGGTGTTCAACATCAAAAGTAATTAGTAAAATTAAAAAGTAATACCAATTTTATTAAAAACATGATCATTCTAGCGTATTAAATAACTCACTAACTACGTTAAAAATTATTTATATAGAACAACTATGTATCATAACTTTAGCCTTGTTATTGAGCTATTTTCTTATCGCTATAATAGAACACTAATTTAATGCAATTGGTATAATTACTAATTCAAGTTTGCTTAAAAAATACAAAAAGGGATGAAAACAGTGTTTTCATCCCTTTTTATTTTTAATAAAGTAACTTACTAAAAATTTAATTCGTACTTGGCAAATGCTGATGTATCGTTTTCAGCGCCGTCATTGTTAGATGCAAAAGCACCTAAAGTGACTCGCCCTCCCATCGAAAGCATTCTATAACGAAGCTCTAATTGCTTACTATTAAACCCTGTTTTAGTAATTGTATTTCCTAAGTCAGGATTATTAGGATAACGATCGCGATTATCGCTGTTGTAATCAACACTGCGTAATTTTACCTGCCAATCGTCTCCATTAGATAACTGACCTAACAGGGTTAAAACAACTGACTGTGCATCGTTATCATAAGTAGAGCCAATAGTGCGACCGTGGTAACGGTAACCCGATTTGTAATCTGAATGCTCATAGTAGCAATTTTCATTGGTAGACTCTGCTGAACATGAAACACCTGTATCTATGTACTCTACATTTATTAATAAGTTTTGATCATATACACGTTGTGTTGTCTGTACGCCATACAAATAGGCTCTATCGGCTGGCTTAAACTGTGAACTGGCATCTTCTCCAATCGTACTGGCATATACAGCATAAGGTTGGTTGAAAAGTGTATCTGACCAACGAATATCTATGCCAGCTAATTGATTACCTATTTTTGACTCTAATTGGCTATCACAACTAACATTGCCATCAATACATGCTGTTTGCCCAGTTATGACATCAATAAAATCACCTGCAGAGCCTGGTTGGCCGTCTCCTGCCCATTGTGCAGACCAGCTAACAGCAATTTCTAATTGTTGTATTGGGCGTATATTTAATCTACTGCTCCAAAGTAAAGCATCAGGAATTACACGTGTAGACTCAAGTTTAGCCATTTGTGCGGTAAAGCCCCATTGACCAATCCAGCTTAACCATGGTGTTTCAAAAGCAGTACTTTTTTCTCTGGTTACACTTAGTGCAGGTAAAGGTTTCGCATTACCAGACATAATTAAGCTGTTATCAACACCAGGTCCCCAAAATTGCTCAACAGCACCGGCTCTAAAAATCCAGTTACCTAAACGGTAAGCTAAGTAACTATCGTCAAGTGAGGTATCGTTACAATCGGTTAAAGCTTGCTCATCGGTAACTATATCGTCAGTCGTTTTTCCATCAACTAAACATTTTTTACCGTCGCTTCTGTAATTTATAGCTACTTTAGCTGCAAAGTTATCGCCTAAATAAGCGTAAGCTGCTGAAAGCTCTGTTTCTTGTGTATTTGTTGCACCAAAGCTTGTTGCTATGATCGGATCTGTGGCTGCAAAAGCAGATAATTGAAGACTATGCGAGCTGCTATTTTCTGATTTATATCGATGCTTAACGCGAAGTAAAGCATCTTGCAAGCTTGGAGATAATTGCTCAAGCGGCATGCTTTGCACATCACTTATAAAACTTTTCCACATAAGCGGATAGGTAGTTACAGGAGCTAAAATAACACCGGCATCAGCTAATTGTTGAATATCAGCTCTAAGACCGTAATCATCGGGTTTTACCCATGGTTCAGCATTAACTGACGCGCTCATAGCGCAAAAAAGAGTAGAAAGTAGAAAAATTCTGTTTCGCAAAGTTCAGATCCTTGTGATTTAGATTGCGGCTAAGTTTATCAACCTAAGCTTGTTATTGCAGTAAATAATCAAATTTATAGAGCTAATTTAATATATTAAAATGTAACCTAGCTATCGTAATAAGTATCTGATTGGTATACTGGAGTTCAAATAGGAAATTGAGAATGTAATGAGCAACAAACGACTTTTATTTATTCCCGTATCATCACCAGAAGGCATTGGTGAATATATGCGCTCGTTGTTGTTGGCTCAAAGTTTAAAGGCAGAACTTACTGATTCTCTCGATATTCACTTCATACTAAACAAGCATACAAGCTACGCAAAAAAGTGTCCTTTTGAAGCCACATTGCTTGAACACTCAGCGACTAAAGAGCTTGATTCTGTTTGCGACTTTATAGAGCAATTTAAACCTGACGTCGTTGTTTTTGATTGTGCAGGACGTGCAGGGCATATGAAAGCGGCTAAAAAAGTAGGCGCTAAAGTTGTATTTATTTCTCAGCATGCAAAAAAACGCGCTAAGGGACTGAAGCTAAACAGGATTAATTTAATTGATACACATTGGGTTGTACAGCCTGATTATTGTATTGAGCCACTTACATGGGCTGAAAGTGCGAAGTTAGACATGTTTCCCTTGGCACCCCCTCGTAATGTAGGCCCTTTTGTTGCATTTGCTTCTTGTGAGCAAAAACGTGATGTTTTAAATCGCTATAACTTAGTATCTGATGGCTATTTTATTGTTAATGCGGGTTCTGGCGGACATATATTAAATAATCTTAATTGTGCTGAGGTTTACTTTAAAGCCGCGCTTAAAATTACTAAAAATACTGGTTTAAAAGCAGTTGTAGTGTTTGGTGCGAATTATAATAAAGCAATTCCGAAAAGTGATGAGGTTACTTGTTTATCAAGCCTGCAAGGAACCGAATTTTTGGCATTAATGAGCCAAGCTAAAGTCGCATTACTTAGTGGTGGAGATACTTTATTGCAAGCAATTGCAGTTCAAACCCCTGTTGTGGCATGTGCTATCTCAAAAGATCAAAATACACGTTTGGATCATTGCGTTAATGCAGGTGTTGTAATAAAAGCGAATCTTGATATTGATGAAATTACAACGAAAATAGCTCAAGTTATTACCGAGCCTTTTTATAGTGAATTTATTGGTAAGTATAAGCAACTCAATAGCACACATAGCTTCGACGTGATCACTACCGGTATAAAAAATATGCTTGTAGGAGATCGCTTATGAATATAGTGATTGTAATTGATTCACTAGTAGGTGGTGGTGCTGAAAAAGTAATGCTTACCTTGGCTGAAAAAATGGCGAAACTACAGCACAATGTCACTATATTATCTCTTGCGAGCAACGCTGAGTATGACATTCCTGATATAGTTAAAGTTGATAGCCTTTTTCCTGATAGAGCATCTAAAGTAGATAGATTCTGGCAGCGAAAAAATAGTATTTTGCGATTAGAAGCGTGGTTTGAAAAAAAACAAAGCGAGATTGGCAATATTGATCTAGTGCTTTCTAACCTTGATAGAAGTAATAATTTACTTGCACGTAGTAATATCAAAAATGTTCACTTTGTTATTCATAACTCCGTCAATGCAGAACTTGCTCGTCAAAAAAAGTTAGGTCCATTTTCATACTTATACCTTAAAAAAAGTAAGCAAAACTTAAATGGTAAATCACTTATTTGCGTATCAAAGGGTGTTGAAAAAGAAATAATACAAGGGGATTTAATTAACCCAAGTGCAATCGCGACTATTTATAACCCGTTCGATTTTGAAAAAATAAGACAGCAAGCAAATGAGCAAAATAACAATATCCCAAATGAGCCTTACTTAATTCATGTAGGAAGACTCGCCAAACAAAAACGCCACGATATATTATTTGCAGCATTTGCAAAGCTTGATAAAAAATACAAGTTAGTACTTTTATGTAATAAACCGGCTAAAGCGCTAAAGCTTGCACAGCAATATGGCATAGAAAAACAGTTAGTAGTGCCTGGATTTCAACAAAACCCGTACAACTGGATTAAGCATGCCAAAGCTTTAGTTTTGAGTTCTGATTTTGAAGGACTGCCAACGGTATTAATTGAGGCTTTAGCAGTGGGCACTCCGGTGGTTAGTACTAATTGTACATTTGGACCAAGCGAGATATTAACAGGCGAGCTAAATAAATATTTAGTACCTGCTGGACAAAGTGAGGCATTAGCCAATGCTGTTAAGCAGGTGCTAGCAGATAAGCCAAATGTAGAAAACGCAGATATTCTAAAACAAGTACAGGCAGAGCAGGTTGCTCTGCAGTATTTAGCATTGGCTAACTAAGTTAACTTATATTAGCGAGTGTTTTGAGGTAGTTGCTGTGCAGAGTTTGCCAGTCACTCGCTTGCCAATTAAAGACATCATTTCGACCTTGCTCTTTTAAAAATGAGCGCTCAAGGCGTGCCATATTACTTTGTTGCCACTGTGGGTTAGGCGCTCTTATTTCACCTCTATCAAAGTCGATAATATACACATCACCAATATCATCAAACAATATGTTATTAATGTTTAAATCGGCGTGATACACACCTTTTGAATGAAATAGCGCGATTGTTTTAGCAATGCGCTCCAACTCATCTTCAGTCAATGGGCGTTCAATTAATATATCGAGTACACTTTTAGCGCCTTTAACAGCCTCGGTAATAATATCACCACGGTAAATTAATCCGCTGTGGGTTACTTTAGCTGCAACAGGGGTTGGTACGTTTAAACCAAGCTCTATAAGCTTACTCATTAAGCTAAACTCTTTAAATACGCGGGTTTGTTCAAGTCCTGGGTATAAATATTGATCGCTTAGCAATTTACCCACTAAGCCACCGCGCCAATAATGCCTAAGTACGGCTGTTAATTCGTCTTGCTTAAAAAACCACGCAGTTGCTCGACCTTTTTTAGCGCCCACAATTTTATTTTGTTGTTGCCAATAATTTGCATCAAACCAATCGAGGGTAATTTGGCTTGTGTATTTAGGGTGGCTTAATAGCGTGTGATTGCCTTGCACGTGTTGTTTAAACATAGCTCTGTGTAATTGCTAAATAATGAGTCTATATTAGCGCGTTTTAAAGCGCAGGATAAGTGCTTGCAATAGCGTGATTATAATTTAAGATCGGCTTTTGTATTTAATACCTAAGGGAATGTGTGACTCAAGCTCCTAATTATTCATTTATTTGTATATTAAGACTCTCAGCCATTGGTGACGTATGTCATGCTGTGAGTGCAGTACAAGCTATTCAAAAGGCACACCCGAATGCAAAAATCACCTGGGTAATTGGCAAAATAGAAGCCATGTTACTTGCTGACTTACCGGGTGTTGAGCTGGTGGTATTTGATAAAAAGCAAGGCAAAGCAGCGCTTAAAAGCTTAAAGCAACGCTTCAACAACCAAAAATTTGATGTGCTTCTTAATATGCAAGTTGCATTAAGGGCTGGGTTTGTAGCGCGTTGTATTCCTGCAAAAGTAAAAGTAGGGTTCGATTGGGCACGTTCAAAAGAATTGCACAGCTTATTTATTAATAAACGAATAGACCCACAAGCCCAGGCGCATGTGCTTGAAGGCTTTAAAGGTTTTGCAAAAGCCATTGGTGTTTCTGATTATAAACCGAGTTGGGACATGCCATACACCGAGCAAGACCAAGCGGTTGCAGATGAGTTATTAACATCAGAATACCTAACTAATAAACTATTAGTAATATCGCCCGCAGCTAGTAAAGCGCAGCGTAATTGGCTCGCTGATCGTTATGCCACATTGGCTGATTATGCAAGCGAGCAAGGCTTTAAGGTGGTATTGACGGGTGGCCCAACAGAGCTTGAAATTAACCTAGCAAATAGCGTTATTGAGCACAGCAACACGCCTATTTTAAATTTAGTAGGTAAAACAAAACTCAAAGAGTTGTTGTGCGTGTTAAAGCGTGGCAGCTTAGTGCTTGCGCCCGATACGGGTCCTGCGCATATGGCAGTAACAGTTGGTACGCCGGTTATTGGTTTATATGCACATTCAAATCCAGCACGCACAGGTCCTTATTTATATCAAGACTACGTGGTAGAGGTTTATCATCAAAATTTGCTTAAGCAAACAGGTAAAACGGCTGAGCAAGTCTCGTGGGGTACACGCGTAAAAGGCGATGATTTAATGAGCCAAATTACAGTTGATGATGTAAAAGCGATGTTTGACCATGTTGTACAAAAAGAGTCTTTGTAATGAATGCACAACAAAAAAATAAAGCGCTTTTTTTAGACCGAGATGGCGTGGTAAACGTTGATCATGGTTATGTGTATCAAAGCGATAAATTTGAATTTATTGACGGTGTTTTTAGCACTTGTAAAGCATTTTATGATGCAGGCTATAAAATCATAATCGTCACTAATCAATCTGGAATTGGTCGAGGTTATTACAGCGAAGCTGATTTTTTAGCACTGACCGAGTGGATGAAAGACCAGTTTAGTGCCCACAGCATTGAAGTTACCGATGTGTATTTTTGCCCACATCACCCTAAAAAAGCGCACCCTGAATATTTGAAAGAGTGCAGTTGCAGAAAGCCTGCGCCAGGTATGTTATTACAAGGCATACAAGAGCATAACATCGACCCTGCTTGCAGTATTATGGTGGGCGATAAACTCAGTGATATGCAGGCTGCGAAAAAAGCAGGGATCACTACACGCGTTTTAGTGCGCTCAGGTCAAAGCTTTGACGAAAGCGCTAAGCAAGAAGCTGATTTAATTATCAATTCTATAAGTAGTTTACCTGCACTTTTAAACACATAAATAAACAGCCTGTAAACTGGCAGGAATTCCTTCCAACTTAGGGCGTTTGCGACGAACTGCAAACCGTGCATTTTACCCATTAAACTTTTACAATACCCCGCATAATAAACAGCCGCGAAAGTGCGGTTGTTTACCCGTTCAAATATATGGAGAACCTAGATGAGAGCATCTGCTTTTTTTAGCCAGCTACAACAGCAAATTGAAGACGTAAAAACCGAAGGTTTGTATAAAAACGAACGTATTATCAAGTCCCAGCAGCAAGCTCAAATCGAAGTTGCATCAGGTAAAGTAATCAACTTTTGTGCTAATAACTATTTAGGTTTAGCTAATAGCCCAGAGTTAATTGAAGCGGCGCAAAACGGTTTAAATAATCATGGTTTTGGTGTTGCGTCTGTTCGTTTTATTTGTGGCACGCAAGATATCCATAAAACACTAGAGCAAAAAATCAGTGCGTTTTTAGAAACAGAAGATACTATTTTATATTCTTCATGTTTTGACGCAAATACAGGTTTGTTCGAAACTATTTTAGGCGCAGAAGACGCTATTATTTCTGATTCATTAAATCATGCATCAATTATTGACGGTGTACGTTTATGTAAAGCTAAACGTTTTCGTTATGCAAATAACGACATGGCTGATCTTGAGAAGCAACTTATTGCAGCAGACGAAGCCGGTGCTAAAACTAAACTAATTGCTACCGATGGCGTGTTTTCTATGGACGGCGTTATTTGTAATTTAGAAGCTGTGTGCGACTTAGCCGATAAATATGATGCGCTTGTAATGGTAGATGACTCTCACGCAGTTGGCTTTGTTGGCGAAAACGGTAAGGGTACACCTGAGTACTGTAATGTATTAGACCGTGTAGATATTATCACCGGTACATTAGGTAAGGCGCTGGGCGGTGCTTCAGGTGGTTATACATCAGGTAAAAAAGAAATTGTTGAATGGTTACGTCAGCGTTCACGCCCATACTTGTTCTCAAACTCATTAGCGCCTTCAATTGTTACTGCATCAATTAAAGTACTTGAAATGCTTGAAAATGGCGGCGAGCTTCGCGCTAAACTTTGGTCAAATGCTAAATATTTCCGTGAGCAAATGGAAGCTGCTGGTTTTACGTGTGCAGGTAAAGATCATGCAATTATCCCCGTAATGCTAGGAGATGCCAAAGTAGCCTCGTTAATGGCTGATAAATTACTTGCTGAAGGCATTTACGTAACCGGTTTTTCATTCCCTGTAGTACCAAAAGGGCAAGCGCGTATTCGTACACAAATTTCAGCGGCACATAGTATTGAGCAACTCGATACAGCTATCGATGCATTTACCCGTATTGGTAAAGAAATGGGCGTTATTTAATTTTATTTTAAACCGAAGCCTCGCTTCGGTTTTTTAATTGAGTGTGGATTATGAAAGCATTATCAAAATTAAAAGCAGAACCGGGCATTTGGATGACAGATGCACCAAAGCCAGAAGTAGGTCATAACGACTTACTGATTAAAATTCGCAAAACAGCTATTTGTGGTACCGACGTACATATTTACAAGTGGGACGAATGGGCAAGTAAAACCATTCCAACGCCTATGGTTGTTGGCCATGAATATGTTGGTGAAGTCGTTGATATGGGCCAAGAAGTTCGTGGCTTTCAGGTTGGCGACCGCGTATCTGGCGAAGGGCATATTACGTGTGGGCATTGTCGAAATTGTCGTGGAGGGCGTGTACATTTATGCCGTAATACAACGGGTGTAGGTGTAAACCGTGAAGGTGCGTTTGCCGAATATTTAGTTATTCCTGCATTTAACGCATTTAAAATTCCAGATAATATTTCTGACGAACTCGCTTCTATTTTCGACCCATTTGGTAACGCAGTTCATACCGCACTATCGTTTGACTTAGTTGGCGAAGATGTACTTATCACTGGTGCAGGCCCAATTGGTATTATGGCAGCAGCTGTTGCAAAACATGTTGGTGCTCGCCACGTTGTAATTACCGACGTAAACGAATACCGCCTAGATTTAGCACGTAAAATGGGGGCTTCACGCGCTGTAAACGTTGCCAATGAAAAGCTTGAAGATGTAATGAAAGAGCTAGGTATGACAGAGGGTTTTGATATTGGCCTTGAAATGTCAGGTGTGCCAAGCGCGTTTAATTCAATGCTTAATAATATGAACCACGGCGGTAAAATTGCCATGCTGGGTATTCCACCATCTGATATGGCAGTTGACTGGAACCAAGTTATTTTTAAAGGTTTAGTGATTAAAGGTATTTACGGTCGCGAAATGTTCGAAACGTGGTACAAAATGGCAAGTTTGATTCAATCTGGCCTAGATTTAAACCCAATCATTACACATCAATATTCTGTGGATGACTTCCAAGCTGGCTTTGATATGATGATTTCAGGTCAGTCAGGTAAAGTAATTTTAAACTGGGATTAGTTCCTCACTAAATTACAAGAAGGGCGGCTTTAGCCGCCTTTTTTATACTATTAATTAAAGAGATTTCAATGGCATTTAAACATATTTCTATAGCGCAAACGTTAGAGCTTTTAGATAAAGAAGACGTGGTAATTGCAGATATTCGCGATCCTAATTCGTATCAAGCCGGTCGCATTCCAGGCTCAGAAGCACTTTCTAACGGTAATATCGCACAATTTATGATGGAAAAAGAATTCGATCAGCCAATTATTATTGTCTGCTACCACGGTATGAGCTCACAAGGCGCAGCTAGCTACTTAGTTGAGCAAGGTTTTGAAGACGTTTACAGTATGGATGGCGGCTTTACAGCTTGGGAAGCTGCTTACAGCGAGAAAGTAGAGCGATGATAGAGCTTGGCAGTTTAAATAACCCGCGCGCCGCACAGGGCTTTATAGATTATTTAAAAAGCCAAGGTTTACAAGGACAATTAAGCTCCTCAGATGGTAGCAATGTCATTATTAGTGTTGCGCCTGAGCATTTTCATCAAATACAACCTTTATGGGCCGAATTTACACAAAACCCTAACCATGAACGCTATCAACAAGCTTCATGGGATGTAGGTAGCACACAATCGCCGCTTAAATACCAAGGGCAATCACTTAATCTAATGACGCGATTTAAAGCGCTTAGCTGGTTAAATCAAACCGTAAGTATTGTAAGCGTTATAATTTATTTTGCTTTTTTCCTAGGTGGTTTTGAGACCATTTACACCATGATGCAGTTTAAACCTACGCAGCCTTTAAGTTGGTTAACGCCCGCCCTCGTACATTTTAGCGCGATGCATATAGTGTTTAATTTAATTTGGTGGATGTCGCTTGGTGACAATATCGAAAAACAATGCGGAAAACTCACCCTAATAGGTTTGTTTTTAGTAACTGCACTTATAAGTAATTGGGCACAATACTTAATGGTTGGCCCCAATTTTGGCGGCTTGAGTGGTGTGGTGTATGGGCTACTTGGTTTTTGCTGGATTCATAGCTTTTTAAATCCTAACAAGCCTGCGCTTGTAAGTACGGCTATTGTTGGCTTTATGTTGATTTGGTTAGTGCTTGGGTTTGCTGATGTATTGTTTGTAGGTATGGCTAATTGGGCGCACTTAGGTGGGTTACTTAGCGGTATGGCTTTTGCCTATACCGCCAAAATATTTAACGCAAAACGTTAAATACTAATGATATAAATATTTAGTGAACAAGACTTCACGGATGATCTCTTGTCCTGTTTCTTCTTTTAGCAGGCTTTTTAGTTTTTCGGCGCACTTTGCACGTATTTCTTCACGGCCAGTAAGTGATTTTATTTTTTCTTCTGGTTCTTTAGATAAAATCTCTACTAGGGCATCACGAAGTAATGGCGTGTGGTGTTCAACCAGTGCAATATCAGAAGTATCAGTAAGCATTAAATCAATAGTTACACGCACATAGCCCATTTTTTTACTTGATGCGCCAATGTAGTTGGTGATTATATCTGGCTCAAAACCAAAATAACCAACTGTGGATTCAGCACGAGCTGTAAAGCTTATAACGCTTACAAAGAATGTAAAAAGACCTGCGTATACTATTTTTTTCATATTTAAAGCGTTTCTTAAAACTTGTTACAAATAGTTTATACTTAATAGTAGGTAATAAACAGCGCCAAGCAATTATTTATGGTTATAAAACATCACTTTTTCAAAAGCTTTGGCAATGGTATCATCTCGTTGTTTTTTATTTTGTTGAGCTATTATGATTACTTATCCTCTGTCTATATCTGCTAATTGGCAGTCCACTTCTTATATAAGTGACTTATCTCCTCTAGAGCAAGAGTGGCTTTTTGAACAGAATTCATTAACGGCTAAATTAAAAAGCAACTCAAAAACTTTTAATGTAAAGGTATTAAGTGAGCAGTTATTTACTTTAAGCCCAGAGCAAAACTTACTACTAAATAGCACAGCTAAAACAGCTATGAATCGAGAAGTTCTCTTACTGTGCGATAACAAACCAGTGGTGTACGCACAAAGCTGGCTTCCGAAAAATGATTCTATTAATCCTTTGCACAATATGGGCGAGCGTCCTTTAGGTGATGTGATTTTTCAAGACCCAGCATTAAAACGAACGGATATAGAAATTGCTTATTTTGATGACACGCACCCTATTCAGCAATTAGTTACAAAATTGAACTTACCCGAGAAAAACTTACTAGGGCGTCGAAGTGTATTCTCACTCAAAGAATATAAGTTTTTAGTGTGTGAAGTGTTTTTACCTGGAGCATATTTATACTCATGAAATTAGCCGCTTTAAAGCCAAAACATATTCCTTATTATATACAGTTAATGCGTATAGATAAGCCCATTGGTACCTTGTTATTACTTTGGCCAACATACTGGGCTTTATGGCTTGCTAATAGTGGGATGCCGAGCTTACTCAACCTTATTATATTCACGCTGGGCGTTGTTGTTATGCGTAGCGCAGGGTGTGTAATTAATGATTTTGCAGATAGAAAAATAGACGGCTCGGTAAAACGCACAGCTCAACGGCCGCTAGCTTCAGGGCAGGTGAGTAGTGGTGAAACACTTAGTCTATTTTTACTACTCATAGTTATTGCGTTCATTTTAGTATTAATGCTTAGCGTTAATACTATTTTGCTTTCTTTTGGTGCTTTGGCTTTAGCCTTTTGTTACCCCTTTATGAAGCGCTATACACAGTTACCTCAAGTTATTTTAGGGGCTGCATTTGGTTGGGCTATTCCTATGGCGTATATGGCTTCAATTAATGCACTACCACAGCAGGCATGGTTATTATTTATAGCCAATATTTGCTGGACAGTGGCTTACGATACCATGTATGCGATGGTTGATAGGGACGACGATTTAAAAATAGGGGTAAAATCAACCGCTATTTTATTTGGTAAATACGACCGCCATATTATCTTTTTACTTAATGCTGTATTTATAGCGTTGGTTGCTTTTATTGGTATAAGCAATCATTTAAGTGTCGCATTTGGCGTTGGTTTAAGTATTGCTGCGGGCCTATTGGCATACCAACAAACGCTTATTCATAAACGTGAAAGAGATGCCTGTTTTAAAGCGTTTTTAAATAATCATTACGTGGGTTTGGCTATCTTTATAGGGCTATTACTTTCATACCCAATAGCATTTTAAAAGCCTCAATAAAGGCTGTTAAAATGCTCTATTAGGAGTTATCGGGGCGGATCAATAATGCCGCTAATAGAGGTGTTTTTCCTAAACCAGCCTGCAACAGAATAGCGATCGTCAACGGCGGGAAGTACTTCGTGGGCAAAGCGTTCGCTTTCAAACATTACTAATGTGCCAGCAGTTGGTTTAATTGTTATTTCTATCTCTTTACTTTTAGGTTTATAAATAACAAGTTCGCCACCTTGCTTAGGCGTATTTAAATAAAGTACCGTTGTAAATACTCGATTAGAGCGACCTTTAAATGCATCTAAGTGCTTTTTGTAAAAATCACCCTGTGTATATTTTGCATAATGGCATTCGTAATCAAATAACCCCATAAAAAAACTGCGATTTAACGTAGTCTTTATACTTTGCATTATTGCTTGATAGGTAAGCTGTGCTTGAGAGCTGCCGTCAAACCAATAGGTTTTATCAGTACGTACGGTTTTATCTATTTGTAAGTCATTTAATCGACCAATACCAGCAAGGCTAAAGTGAGGGTTTATACGGTGGCAGTCTGCAACTAAATCGTTAACTAAATCGGCAATAAGCGCGTTATGAATTACGGTATATCCTTGGCGTTCTATATCATCTAGATAGACATCAGGACCAAAAAGTGTGTTCATTCACATCAGCTGTTTAAAAAAGGTGCGACAGTGTAGCCGAAAAGCTGTTAAAAGCTACTGTTTATTGTGCCGCACTTTTTGAAACATCAGATTAGCTAAATGCAGCACCCGCTTTTTTTATAAGCGATAGTAAATGCTCTACATGTTCAGTAATCGACGTCTGTTGGCTTGTTTGTACAACGAGTTGTTCGTGGTTTAAACCTTTATTTGTTTTAAGTTGTACTAATTCAGAATTCTCTGCGATTGCATTAGCATGTTCAATGCTTGCAATAGCAAAATGGTCTGATTTAACTACACCTGCCATTACTTGCTCAATACTGCCCACTTTAATACTTGATGATTTATTTAAAGAATCAATCGCTTCATTAAGCATAGTTTGTACTTGTTTAGACTCAGAGAAACAGCCAAACATCGGGTAGCTATCAAGGTTTTGTTTACTTATATCGTTTTTATGGGCAAGAGGGTGGTTTTTTGAAACAAATAACACAAGCTGATCTGGTAAGTGAATGTCACTACCAATACTATTAATAGCTTGAGAGTATACGCTAATGTCTATTTCACCTTGTTGGAGTTTGCGCGTTAGCTCTTGCTGATCTTGTAGCTGCATCTCAATTTTTATATGAGGGTATTGAGCTAAAAACTGTCCACAAGAAATAGGGACTATGCTGCTTGCCTTATTGGTATACCCAATAACGAGCTTTTCATTGGCATTACCGTTTACTGATTGAAAAATCCGCTTTTTCGTTAGCTCAAGTTCCGATAGGGTCGTTTTAGCATATTCTAGAAAAAGCTCGCCTTCTGGCGTTAATTTAACAGAGCGTGTTGAGCGTTTTACTAACTCATATCCCATTTCATCTTCAAGTGTTTGAATGCTGCGCGTTAGCGCTGAAGTACTAATTTGGGTTTGTTCAGCAGCTTGTCTAAAATGACGTAATATACCAAGTGCTACAAATTGCTCTAATTGTTCAAATCTCACTTTATAGTCCCTTTTTATAAGTAAGTCGCAGATACCACGGACATCAAATATATTAATTTTTATTCTAAAGTTTAGTAAAATTCTATATTGAAATACGGTTGCAAGTTCATACGTGTTTCCAGCAGGATACCCCCCTTTTAGTATTAATTAAAGAGAAAAGCGACCAAATAGTATTGCTTTTTAAATTCATAACTAGTTGTTTATTGTATTTTATCTATGTTTTTGCAATGGGCTAGCTAAGTAAACTTATTTGTAGTCAGTAAGTTAGTTAGTATATTTGGATTAAATTGTTCTAATTAATAAAAAAGTACGCCCCAAAAAGGGGCATTCATACAACATGATTGTGACAAATAATAGAGTGTTTTATTTATAATAAACTATTTTACAAAATTTCTATTTATTCGGCTACTTAGTGGTTTATTTTCAATGCTTTGTAGTTCTATCTCGATTGCATCACAGGAAATATGTATTTCAAATAAAGACGTTAATAACGATAAACTTAAGCAAGCTAAGCTAATGCCAAATAAAATAATTCCTGTGGCATTAAACTCAATAAATAATGCAAACATTGATAGTGTACACAGTAGAAAAGAGGCTACCCCGTACACTTGCATCGTTCTAATTAGCTTAATACGTTTACGTAAGTTAGTGATTTGAGCCACTACAACAGGCCGAATAGATTCACCTTCACGCGCATTTAGCTCCCTAATTAATTGCGCTAAAACTAAAAATCGGTTTGTATAGGCAAGTAATAGCAGCGATATGGCCGGAAAAAGTAAGCCCGGAGTTGTTAGTGTCATGTTGATTCCTTAAAAGTGCAGCATGTTAGTATGCTAATAATTTAGCGTAGGATATTGTTAACACAAAATAAATGAGGTGAGTATTGCAAAATATTAATAATAACAACACAACAGATAGCTCTTTTCAGTGGATCACAATTTATAAAGCCGAAAACACCCTTGAAGCTAATATTATTAAAGGTTTAATACAAACTGGTGGTATTGAATGTAAAATAAAAGGCGAGATGCTCCAAGGCGCATTAGGAGAAATTCCATTTGATCAGGCGCAAGTTAGTGTGCAGGTTTATGCGATAAAAGAGCGCCATGCGCGCCAAATATTGGTAAACTATCAACAAGTAAAACAATCCGCTCCAGATTGGGTGTGCCCTAACTGTAATGAGCATAATGGATCAACATTTGATTTTTGTTGGTCGTGTGAGACGTTAAAGAATGACTAAAGCAAATAATTTTCAGCGTATTAGAGAGCTTAACTATTTACAAAAGGCTGTTTTAGCAAGTGCTTTAATAGAGCGAATGCTGCCAAATTACGGTTTATTTAGCGAAGCAACAGGTTTTGGTGATGAAACCTTATTACGTAATTCGCTTAATGTTTGTTGGGAAAAAATATTACTGCCTAAAAGTAAAATAGATCTCGAAAAACAAGTTGAAAAAATAGAGCCAAATGTTCCTGAACTTGCTGATTTTGATATGTTTGGTACTTATCCTGCTATTGATGCTGCAACGTCTTTACTTAGCTTAATGCACGGTTTAGTGGCGCAAGATGAGCAAGAGTTCATTAGTGTGAGCAAAATATCTCAAGCAACAGTGGCTCGCTTTATTGAATATCAAATGACGGTTGAAGGTGAGATTGCTGATAACACAGCAGTGAGAGAGCACCCATTAATGCAGTACGAAATTGAAGTATTAGGTGAGCTAATTGATTTTGTAGAAAATATGGGGCGTATTACCTCTGATAGCGTAAAGGCACTCAAAAAGTTTGCCCTTGAAGATGGCCAAACAAATATTGGTCTTACGTTATAAAAGAAGCAAAGTAGAATTTAAAAGGCAGGAGAAGTACAGTGCGAATTTTAGGCATTGAATCGTCATGTGATGAAACGGGTATTGCAATATATGACGACGAAAAAGGCTTGTTAGCTCATCAATTATACAGCCAAGTAAAAGTACACGCTGATTACGGCGGTGTAGTGCCGGAACTTGCATCGCGCGATCATGTTCGTAAAACATTACCACTTATAGATGCAGCATTTGCACAAGCAGGTTGTGGCCCTGAAGATTTAGACGGTATTGCTTATACTGCAGGCCCAGGTCTAGTTGGTGCATTATTGGTAGGTACGTCTATTGGTCGCTCATTAGCATACGGCTGGGATATACCTGCGGTAGCAGTACATCACATGGAAGGGCATTTACTTGCTCCGATGCTTGAGGAAAATACCCCTGAGTTTCCGTTTATTGCATTGCTTGTATCGGGCGGTCATACCATGATGGTTAAAGTAGCGGGTATTGGACAATACGAAGTACTAGGTGAGTCAGTTGATGATGCCGCAGGCGAGGCCTTTGATAAAACGGCTAAGTTACTTGGTCTTGATTACCCCGGTGGCCCGCGCTTAGCTAAAATGGCTGAACAAGGCGTAGCAAAGCGCTTTGTATTTCCTCGCCCTATGACCGACAAGCCAGGTCTTGATTTTAGTTTTAGTGGTTTAAAAACAGCGGCATCAATCACGATTCGTGAAAATGACGACGACGATCAAACCAAAGCTGATATAGCGCATGCATTTCAAACTGCGGTTATTGATACCCTCGTTATTAAGTGTAAGCGTGCGCTTAAACAAACAGGTATTAAGCGTTTGGTTATCGCCGGTGGCGTAAGTGCGAATACACAGCTTCGACTGCAGCTCGAACGCGTAATGAAAGGTATGAAAGGCGAAGTGTTTTATCCGCGTACTGAATTTTGTACCGACAATGGTGCAATGATTGCTTATGCCGGAATGCAACGTTTAAAAGCAGGGCAATTTGCCACGCTTGATATGAAAACAAAACCTCGTTGGCCTATAGATAGCCTTGAGCCGATTTAATGACTCATATTTTAGATATTTTTGTTTTCATCAGT
Organism: Pseudoalteromonas sp. Z9A6; assembly: GCF_011378805.1. Taxonomy (NCBI): domain Bacteria; kingdom Pseudomonadati; phylum Pseudomonadota; class Gammaproteobacteria; order Alteromonadales; family Pseudoalteromonadaceae; genus Pseudoalteromonas; species Pseudoalteromonas sp. Z9A6. The sequence goes on along the minus strand of NZ_WTKZ01000038.1, from coordinate 7,162 downwards.
GGGTGCTTTTTTAGCACCCACTTTTGGTTCTTCCCCACTAAATAATCGAATAATATTAGTACGGTGACGAAATATAATTAACAGCGTGATAAAAGTAACGGGAAGAGTATAAAGTGGCTTTATTAGCCATGTATACAAGGGCGCTAAAGATACAGCTACAAGCGCCGCCAGTGATGAATAGCGTGTTATTGCCACTATAACTAACCAAGTACACACAAGTAAACCTGCCAATGATAAGCCAATAGGTAATAATGAGCCAAATGCCGTTGCTACGGCTTTACCGCCTTTGAAGCTAAAAAACAGTGGGTACATATGGCCTAAACAAGCAGCTACTGCGACTAAACCAAGCTCTAAAGGTTCAACTTCTAAAAAATAAGCCCCCCATACCGGAATAGTGCCTTTTAAAATATCAAACACTAGAACCAAGCAAGCCGGAAATGCTCCGCCTAATCTATAAACATTTGTAGCTCCTGGGTTATTAGAACCACTATTACGAGGGTCTGGGAGTTTGAACAACCGCGACACTAAAATAGCCGACGAAATCGACCCAAGTAAATAAGCTAAAACAAACATTATAGTGGCTAACACGCGCTTCCTTATTTTTTAATTGCTATACCAATTGATAGTGCTTTTAGGCTATTATTGGCAGCAAAATTTATCGTAAAAATTATTAACAGGCTATTTAATAGCTAGTTTAGTTATTTTGCTATTGTAGAAGTTATTTTTACATATTTAAACACTGGCTAAACCATATACAGTATTAATTTTATTGATGCTTAGTATAGTTGCTTAGTAGTTTGTTGTTATTTGGAGTATCAATGGATAAGGTTTTTATATCTCAATTGCATGTCGACACTATTATTGGAGTGTACGACTTTGAAAAAGAAAGTAAACAGAGCCTTTATTTTGATATTGAAATGCTAAGCGATATTAAGCCTGCAGCTGAAAATGACGATATTAATTTAGCACTCGATTACTCAAAAGTAAGTGAGCGAGTTATTGAGCACTGCACTTTAAAACCTGTAGAGTTGCTAGAAACTTTAGTTGAACAATTAGCGCATATTATTTTAAGCGAGTTTAATACTCCACAAGTTACTATAAGAGTAAGTAAACCAGCAGCAGTAGCACAAGCGCAAACTGTAGGTGTTGAAATTACACGCGTTAAGGCAACTGACTAAATGGCTCAAATTTATATCAGCCTAGGGTCAAATATAAATAAAGCGCATTATATACAATGTGCATTAATTGCACTTAAGCAGCACTTTGAACATATTGTACACTCGTCTGTTTTTGAAAGTGAAGCAGTTGGGTTTGCTGGCAATAATTTTTATAATTCAGTCGTTGGCGCTACAACTGATATGTCGCTTGTTGATGTATGCGCTTTATTAAAACAAATAGAGCGTGATAATGGACGCACAGCGAACGATAAAAAATTTAGTCCACGAACGCTCGATTTAGATTTACTATTTTATGATGATGTAATTTGCGCTTCTCCAGCACAATTACCACGAGATGAAATAACTAAAAACGCATTTGTATTACAACCTCTTAGCGAGGTTGCCCCAGATTTCTATCATCCTGTAGCTAAACAAACGATTGCGCAGTTATGGAATGAATATAATAACCCTCAACAAAAGCTATGGAAGGTGGAGTTTTCTAACCCATGAGTATCATCGAAATAATTATTTTAGCCCTCATACAGGGATTTACTGAGTTTTTACCAATATCTAGTTCTGCGCACTTAATTCTCCCATCGCAAATTTTAGGCTGGGAAGATCAAGGGCTTGCGTTTGACGTGGCAGTACATGTTGGTACTTTAATTGCCGTTGTTATTTATTTTCGCAAAGAGGTCGTCGACATACTCAGTGCGTGGTTTAAATCCTTTGGATCACAGGGTACTACTGATGATAGTAAGCTAGGTTGGTGGATAATTTTAGGCACTGTGCCTGCCGCTATTTTAGGCTTACTTTTAAAAGACTTTATAGAGTTGTACCTACGAAGCGCTTGGGTAATTGCTACTACCACAATTGTGTTTGGTTTATTGCTTTGGTACGCGGATGCAAAAGGTAAGCAAATTAAAACTATTTATCAGCTTAATTGGAAAACAGCACTTATTATTGGTTTTGCACAAGCTGTTGCAATGATCCCGGGAACTTCTCGCTCAGGTATCACGATGACTGCTGGTTTAATGCTTGGAATGAATAAGCAAAGCGCAGCGCGTTTTTCGTTCTTACTGGCAATTCCAATTATTTCTATGATGGGGCTTTATTATACTGCAGAGCTTGCTTTGAGTGACCATGTGGTTGATTGGAATACATTATTACTAGGTGTGGTGCTATCGTTCTTATCGGCTTATGCATGTATATTTATGTTTTTAAAAGTAATAGAGCGAATGGGCATGTTGCCATTTGTGATATATCGTTTATTGCTCGGTGTAGGTTTAATAGTATTTTAATGATGTAGCAAATAATGACTAATGAAAAAGCCTTCTAATTAAGAAGGCTTTTTTATTATCAAGTGGTCATTTTGGCACGAGTGAAATGCTTACTCGCAATGGTAACTAAGCACGAATTTTGGCATTATAGCGCCATTAAACTTTGCATAGCTGTAAAGTGAGCATACGATTTAAGGAAAGTATATGCATATACATATTTTGGGTATTTGTGGCACGTTTATGGGTGGTATTGCAGCCATTGCTAAATCGCTGGGTCATAAAGTAACGGGTTCCGATCAAAACGTTTACCCACCAATGAGTACGCAACTTGAAGAGCTTGGCATTGAACTAACTCAAGGCTATGACGTATCTCAATTAGAGCCAAAGCCAGATATGGTCGTTATTGGTAATGCAATGAGCCGTGGTAACCCATGTGTTGAATATGTGCTTGATAAAGGTCTGCCTTATACATCTGGCCCTGAGTGGCTTAAGCATAACTTACTGCAAGATTCTTGGGTGCTTGCGGTTGCTGGTACGCATGGTAAAACAACCACAGCAAGTATGCTTGCGTGGGTATTAGAGTACGCAGGTTTAAAACCAGGGTTTTTAATTGGCGGCATAGTGCAAAATTTTGGTGTATCGGCAAAAGTGGGTGAAACGCCATTTTTTGTTATTGAAGCCGATGAATACGACACAGCTTTTTTTGATAAGCGCAGTAAGTTTGTACACTACCTCCCGCGTACACTTATCTTAAATAATCTTGAATTCGATCACGCTGATATTTTTGAAGATTTAAACGCAATAAAAAAACAATTTCATCACTTAATGCGTACATTACCTCAAAGCGGCAAGGTAATTTGGCCAAAGCAAGACGTAGCGCTTAATGACGTAATAGCACAAGGGCTTTGGAGCGAAAGCGAAACGCTAGGCGATGATTGGAGCTATGAATTAATAAAAGCCGATGGAAGTGAGTTTAATGTATTACTTAATGGCGAAAAGCAGGGCACTGTCTGTTGGCAAGCAATAGGCGAGCATAACGTTCAAAATGCGATTATGACTATCGCAGCAGCGCGCCATGTGGGTATAGCCATTGATCATAGTATTGATGCTTTAGGAGAGTTTATTAGCCCTAAAAGGCGTATGGAGCTAAAGGCGGATATAAATAATATTAAAGTGTATGACGACTTTGCGCATCACCCAACAGCAATTAAAACTACGCTTGCAGGATTGCGCGCAAAAGTAGGCGATGAAAAAATTATCGCTATTTTAGAGCCGCGCTCAAACACCATGAAAATGGGCGTACACCAACATACATTATTAGATTCATTACGTGATGCTGACAACGTACTCCTTTTTGAACCAGAGAATCTAAATTGGTCGCTAAAAGAGCAAGCAGATAAAGCAGGCATGCAGTGCTTTAACAGCACACAAACAATTATTGATACAGTGCTTGAAAATATTGAGCCTAATCAACATATTTTAATTATGAGCAATGGCGGTTTTAATGGCCTTCATCAACACCTTGTTGATGGCTTAGCTGATAAATACAGCGGAGAATAGTGTGCAATTTAAAGATAGAATTACGCTCGCATTTAGTGGTGCATCGGGTGCGCCTTATGGGCTTAGGTTACTTGAAGTATTACTAGAGCAGCAATTTCAGGTCTACGTTCTCATTTCAAGTGCAGCACGCGTGGTGCTTGATACAGAATCAAATATTAAGCTCTCTGGTAATGAAGATAAAGCCACAGAGCAGTTAAGTACGCTGTTTAATGCCAAACCTGAACAGCTAAAAGTATACGGTAAAGATAACTGGTTTAGCCCTGTGGCTTCGGGCTCTGCTGCTCCTAAAAAAATGGTAGTATGCCCATGTAGTGCCGGGTCGGTTTCTGCAATTGCAGTGGGGGCGTCTGATAATTTATTAGAGCGCGCCGCTGATGTGGTAATTAAAGAACGCGGACAGCTCATTTTAGTGCCTCGCGAAACACCATTTAACGAAATTCATTTAGAAAACATGCTTAAGTTATCTCGTCTAGGGGTAACAATTATGCCAGCCGCACCTGGTTTTTATCATAAGCCACAAAGTATCGAAGACTTAGTTGATTTTATGGTGGCGAGAATTTTAGATCATTTAAACATTGAGCATAACCTAACAAAACGTTGGGGTTATGGTGAGGGTAAGTAATGAATAAGCAAAATATTGCTTTAAATATAGAAGGCCTTACCAAGGTTTATAAAAATGGTGTTGAGGCAATTAAAGGCGTTGATTTACAAGTTGAAGAGGGCGATTTTTTCGCTTTGCTTGGTCCAAATGGAGCCGGTAAATCAACCACTATTGGTGTTATTTCGTCACTTGTTAATAAAACAAAAGGCAAAGTAGAAGTATTTGGCTGTGATATTGATACTGATTTAGAAGCTGCAAAAGCGCATTTAGGCTTAGTGCCGCAAGAATTTAACTTTAGCCAGTTTGAAACGCTTAGCCAAATACTGGTTAACCAAGCCGGTTATTATGGTGTGCCACGTGGCGAAGCCCATAAACGTGCTGATAAATACCTAGCACAGCTGGGTTTATTAGAGAAAAAAGACAAGCAAGCTCGTACGCTTTCAGGCGGAATGAAACGTCGATTAATGATTGCACGCGCCCTTATGCACGAGCCAAAATTACTTATACTTGATGAGCCAACAGCGGGTGTAGACATAGAACTTCGTCGTTCAATGTGGGATTTTTTACGCCAAATAAATGAGCAAGGCGTTACTATTATTTTAACCACACACTACCTTGAGGAAGCTGAGTTACTGTGTAAAAACATAGCGATTATTGATTCTGGTCGAATTGTTGAAAACACCACCATTAAAGCACTGCTTGCAAAACTTGATAAAGAAACCTTTATTTTAGATTTAAAAATGCCAGCAAACCCTGTCACGCTTGAAGGTTATAAGTTTACGATGACGGACGATCATACTGTTGAAATAGAAGTCGCTAAATCACAGGGCTTAAATGCGGTATTTAGCGCATTAACAACCCAAGGTAATACAGTATTGAGTATGCGAAATAAAGCAAACAGACTAGAAGAGTTATTTGTAGGATTACTAGAGCAAGGGCGGGGCGAATAAATGTTTAAATATGGCGTAGCCTTAAAGAGTTTATGGATTAAAGAGTGTATTCGTTTTTTACGTATCTGGGTACAAACCTTAGTGCCGCCAGCAATTACGATGAGCTTATATTTTGTTATTTTTGGTAACTTAATTGGTTCACGTATTGGTGATATGGGCGGCTTTAGTTATATGGAGTTTATTGTACCTGGCCTTATAATGATGTCGGTTATTACTAATTCCTATTCCAACGTAGCCTCTAGTTTTTACTCAACAAAATTTCAAAAAAGTATTGAAGAGCTTTTAGTTGCACCTGTGCCTAATTACATCATTGTACTGGGTTATATGGGCGGCGGTATGACGCGTGGTATTATGGTGGGCTTTATAGTTACCTGTGTATCGTTATTATTTGTTGATATTCAAATTCATAATATTTTTGTAATTATGGCGACCGTTATTTTAACCTCAGCTGTGTTTGCTTTAGGTGGTTTAATTAATGCAATTTACGCAAATAGCTTTGACGATATAAGCATTATTCCCACCTTTATACTAACGCCATTAACTTACTTAGGCGGTGTATTTTATTCAATAACGTTATTGCCAGAATTTTGGCAAAACGTATCGCAAATAAACCCTATTATTTATATGGTAAATGCATTTCGCTATGGCTTTTTAGGTGTGTCGGATGTTGATTTAAGTGTAGCGCTAGGTGTTATTTTGGTGTTTATTACGGTGTTATTTACTTTAGCGCTAACTTTAATTAAAAAAGGTGTGGGGCTAAGACACTAATGAGTGATGCAAATTCACGTAGTATTGTATCTAATCAAGCGGGTATTCACGAAAAGCTTGATGAAATAGTAAATAAGCACTTAGAGGCTGAGTTTAAAAAACCGATTGCAGCGCATACTCAGGCCGCATTTGATGAAGTAAACGCTAAAGTACAAGCCTTTAGTGGTCCGCTTATTTTGGACTCGTGTTGTGGCGTGGGTGAAAGCTCAGCTAACTTAGCTAAGCGCCACCCTGACGCACTTATAATTGGTATTGATAAATCTTCGCACCGATTAGATAAGCACGATGTTGAATATAAGCAAACCGCCAGTGGTCAGTACATCTTAGTGCAAGCAGATTTAAATGACTTTTGGCGTTTAGCGGTAGCCGCCAATTGGCAACCTACGCACCATTATTTGTTGTATCCAAACCCGTGGCCTAAATCTAAGCATATTCGTAGGCGCTGGCATGGCGCAGCTATTTTTCCATTTATCGTTAAGTTAGGTGGAAAATTAGAAGTGCGCAGCAATTGGGATATTTACGTTAAGGAGTTTGCTCGGGCGCTTGAATTAACAGGCAACCCTTGCGATGTAACACTTTATGAGTCAGACGATGCAATTACGCCTTTTGAGCGTAAATACTGGGCCAGTGGCCAGCAAAGCCACCGACTCATTATAAACTTACCTAGGGCGTGTTGACCTTTCGTGATTGATTTTGCAGCAGCATGTTTGGTTTTTAGGCAAGGCGGAGCCTATGTAGTGTGGTTATTCCCCATAAATAGGCGATAACGCAGCATAAAGACCAAACATGTGCTGCCCTTTGGGCTGACGAATCCCCAAAACGTGACAGGCACAGCAATTTATGATCTTA